>OMQI01000154.1 GCA_900313185.1 uncultured Rhodospirillaceae bacterium | reverse complement strand
CACTGCGACCAAATATTTATTGGTAGTTCCTTCCAATGCTCTGTTGAACCAACCGAAAAATCCAGTTGTTTGTTTGGTTATAGGACGCAAAAAAGTTGCCGATAAAGCCGGGGAAAGCGTTAATGCGTTCACTGCCGAAAATGAAATGGCAAAACTGATGGTAATGGCAAATTGTTGATAAATTTTTCCGGTAATTCCGCCCATAAATGCTATCGGCACAAAAATTGCCAACAATACCAAAGTAGTGGCAATAATCGCACTGGAAACCTGTTCCATAGCTTTTATGGCAGCCTCACGAGAGGATAATTTTTCTTCCTGCATTAAGTGCAGAGTTCTTTCCACCACCACAATAGCATCATCAACCACCAAACTGATGGCCAAAACCAACCCGAACAGTGTCAGAATGTTAAGGTTAAACCCTAAAACTTTCATTACCGCAAAGGTAGCTAAAATAGATACAGGTATAGCTATTGACGGCACCAAAGTGGCACGCCAGTCTTGTAAAAACACATAGCAAACCATCACCACTAAAATAAAGGTTAAAAACAGTGTGAAAAACACTTCTTCAATAGATGCCAAAATAAAATCCGTAGTATCGACGAATATCTTAACTTCCAAATCTTCCGGATAAAATCTCTCCAATTTTTTCAACTCGGCTTTAACTGCCTTCATCGCATTAACCGCATTGGCGCCTGAGGATTTATTGATAATTATGGATACCGCCGGTTTACCATCTACCGTCGAATGAGTCAGATAGTTTTCCGAACCGAGTTCCACACGAGCAATATCTTTCAAACGCACCAAACCGCCCTCTTCTGCCGTGCGGACGATAATATTTTCAAAATCTTTCGGATCATTCAAACGACCTTTGGTTTCCAAAGAATATACCAATACTTGTTTACCGTCACCCGGAGCAGAACCGACTGAACCTAAGGACGGTTGAACATTTTGGCTGCGAATTGCCGATTTTATGGTATCAATCGGAATATTAAGAGCAGTTACTTTATCCGCATCAATCCATACACGCATACTGGTGGCAGATCCCATAACATTAACCTCACCCACACCATAGGCACGACTGAGGGCTATTTTAATATTATTTTCAACATAGTTATTGAGGAAATTGCTGTCGTATGTTCCATTCGGCGAAGTTACCTGCAGAAATCCCAAAATATCCGAAGAACGTCTTTGCACGGTTACGCCGACATCTTGTACTTCTTGCGGCAAGGTGCTTACTACCTGTTGAATACGATTCTGCACTTTTACCTGATCCAAATCAGGATCGGTTCCGGTTTCAAATGCAATACTTAAATTATATGCGCCTGAGTTGTAAGAATTTGACGACATATACAGCATATTTTCAATACCGTTAATGGCTTTTTCCAAAGGAATACCTACGTTATTTGCCACCGTTTCCGCACTTGCTCCCAAATAGTTGGTAGAAACTCTGATTTCCGGAGGGGCAATTTCCGGATACATACCAATCGGCATCGTCATAATCGAAACCACACCGGCCAAAGCCATAACAATGGCAATCACTACGGCAAAACGCGGTCTGTCAATAAAAAATTTTGAAAACATTATTATTATCCTTTACTTATTTTTCTACCACGCCGATTTTAATTTGCGAATTATTTTGGATTTTAACATTTCCTTGTATAACCACTAATTCTCCCTCTTTTAATCCGCTGACTACTGCCTGATCGGAACCTATAATCTTTTCGCCCAAGACAATACGTCGTTGTTCGGCAATTCCGTGTAAATCATTCTCCTTACTTTTTGCAGTATCTACTTTGGCAATATAGATATACGCACCGTCTTTATCGTAGTTAAGAGCCGATTGCGGAACCACCACCGAATAAACCGGCTTATTATTTGATATTGCCGATTGCACATAGTTTCCCGGTATCAGACGACGAGCTTCATTGGCAACATCGGCATAAACCGACATGGTTGCCGTACTTGAATTTATAGCATTATCAGAAAACGTACCGACAACTTTTTCGTTGATAACTTCTCCTGTCGGCAAAATTATTTGTGCGGTTAAATCTTTCAAATCATCTTTCATTGTCTGTACTTTGGCCATTTCTTTATCGGTTAAAGAAAAGCTGATACGAATCGGATTAATTTGCACAATCTTGGCCAGAGCAACACTGGATGCAACCACATAATTTCCTTTTTTAACAAAAGCCTTACCTATTTTTCCGCTAATCGGTGCGATAACTTTGGTGTTATCCAAATCAATGGCAGCAACATCTAAATTAGCTTTTGCTTCTTCAACGGCTGCTTTTGCTTGTAAATAAGCACTTTCAGAACTGTCAAACGTTGCCTTTGAGGCAAATTTTTCATCACTTAATTTTACTTGACGCACATAATCTCTCTCCGCCTTTACTAAATTGGCATTGGCACTGTCAAGTTTAGCCTTAGCCAAATCATAAGCGGCCTGATATTTTGAAGGGTCAATTTCAAATAATACATCGCCTTCATTAACCAAAGAACCTTCTTCAAACAAAATTTTTTCAACGGTTCCGGTAACTTGCGATAAAATACTGACTTCATTAATCGCTTCTATGTATGAAATTTTTTCGTTAAATGAAGATATATCTTTATTCTGTGCTTTCTGCGCCAAAATATAAACTTCGCCCATACCATAGCCCATTTGTTGTCCGCTCGGCGACAGCCTTCCTTTCATATACCAACCTATTGCCACGCATAAAGCAAATAGTAAAATTTTCTTACTGACTTCTGTTAAATTCGGGTAATTAATCTTCATTTTTCTAGCCTTCTGTCTTTATATTATTAAAAATTAACGTTAAACCGGTTTTTACCAAATCATCAAAATCATTGGTCAATCGTTTAGTAAAATATGCTTCTTGCATACCGCCGTACATGGTCATTATAATCTCGCAAATCATATCTATATCCACATCCGGACGGATTTTTTTGTTCTTTTGCAATTCCGACAACACATCCAAAAACAGGGAACGGGTAGCTTTTTTGGTTTGTTCTATTGCCGGTTGGATTTTATTTATAATAGCATCACTCCACTCCATCTGGCAGGATACAAAAAACAAAAATTTATAAAACAATGCATCTTCACGAATTTTTTTATTATTAAACAGTAACATTTCAATAATATTTTCAAAAGAAACCGGTGAGTGCTGTTCCATAAATTCCCTTATTCCTACCAAATATTGTGCGGCAAAGTCATTAATCAATGCAGCCACAATATCCGGCTTATTTCTGAAATACCAATATACCGCACCTTTGGTCAAATTAATGCGTTTGGCAATCTCATCAAAAGTGGTTTTAGAATACCCCTTTTCATAAAAAATATCCATCGCCGAAGCCAAAATAGCTTTTCTGGTTTGTTCGGCATCTTCTTTGGTTCTGCGCATTCCAAATCCTTATAAGTAATTATACCTGCACGTATGTATATCTCTTGCTTATCCAAATAGCAACAAATATTTCATACTTACAGGTATGTATATTTATTTTGCCCAAGAAGGAACATTTACTTTCTTTTCCGGAGCTTGTTTTTTAGGTTCTGCTTTTTTGATTAAAGGCTCTGCTTTTTCATCAGGTTCCAAAGCATCTTCTTTGTTCTGTTTCTCATCAAAACGTCTCTCTAACGGTTTGATGGTTTTGCCCTCAGCCTCACCGCCATCATCATCAAAATCTTCATCATACTCGTCATCCAGTGCAGAGCTTGCACTCATCAACAGATTTTGCAATGTTTCCAACTTTTCACGATTAAAGAATTGTAAACATTGATTTAACCCAACACCGCTTTTACCGTATCCTACCTGATATGCCCAAACAGAAAGCGAACACATCCGATTACGATACGCAATCCAACTGTCGTACATATCACGATAATTACCGTTTTTCAAATCCGGTCCGTTATTCCATTTGCCGACAAAATCATCTTCCAAAAGCGTTTTATATAAATTTTTAATTCCTTTCGACGAACGTTTCAATTCTTCATCCAAGCATTTTGAAGTATCTTTGCCTTTCATACACTCTTCGTATTCATCATCGTGATCATATATTTTCAAATAATCAAATTGTCCTTTTTTTTGCGGAACATTTTTGGTCAACAGCAATATAATACTGTTAAGATGATCTTGGTGATGGGCTATATAATAAGAATTACAACCTATTTTTTCATCAATTAAAGGTTCCAAATATTTAGCTGCCTTATTTGAAAGTGAGCATAAACGATTACGAAAAGCAGTCCAGCTTTCATACATATCACGAAGAGTTGCCGTATTATCGGAAATATTTTTATGCCACCCTAAAATATTAGGGTTAGTCAAAATTGTTCTATATTGTTTTTTTACGGTATTTAATCTTTCACGTGCCTGTTCATCTGCACAATTGTTGTAGTTATTTGTAGCTCTTATGCACTTAAAATATTCATCTCCGTCAAGATATGACGGCATAAAAGCCTGCGAAAAGTTCGCATTAAACACCAACCCGAAAAATAAAATCAATAAAAATCTTAACATAGGCTCACCTCATTATACAAACTGCCTAGATTATACCACCGCAAATGTAAAAATAAACTTAAATATTAAGTAATTCGCCGAAAGATAATCCTTTTCTTAAAACCTTGTCTCCGATTTCCGAATATTTCCCGTTTGTATCGTGCATAATCAGCGAAGGTAAAATCCGACAAGGAGCTTTAGAATCTTTTTGTGCCGAAACAATAACTCTTTTGGCAATTTGCTCCTGTTTTGAATATATCGGCAAAATTGTAATATTTCCTGCTTTTCCTTGCAGAAAAGAACAAATATCCGATAATGCTTCGGCACGATTTACCAGATATAATTTACCGAATGGTTTAAGTGATTTCAAACAAAATGCCAACCAATGATTTAAATCAAAATTATGATGATTATGAGCCGTTGCTTTGGAAATATTCGGCGACGGCATATCACGTTCACTATACGGCGGATTACTTATTACAACATCAAATGAGCAAGGTTTATACTCGGGTATTTCCATTTTTTCTCTTATATCTGATTGATAAAACCGCACAAAATCAAATCCGTTGACTTTGGCGCTTTCATTGGATAATTCAACCAATTCTTTCTGCAACTCCAACCCGTATATCTGCACATTATTGTTTTGTAAGCGATGTGCCAAACACAAAGAAATTGCTCCGGTACCGGAACCCACATCCAAAATTCGGGCATTTTTCAAATTATTTTCCGGCATTGCCGACAGCAAAACGGCATCGCTAGATGCACGATACCCGTCCACCGGCTGAAATATCTTGATTTTTTTATCCAGCAAATAATCGTTTGTATGATTGGCAAGCATTTTAATCTTTCTCGTATAAAAAAACTCAGGCAAAAGCCTGAGTTTTTAGTTAACTTTCAAAATTATGCGCTCGGGCAAACCTTTGATTGCTCAGCATTAAAACTGATTGCTTCCGGAGTTGCTTCGGCATCGTTACAAATTGCACTAACCGGACATTCAGCAATACAAGCACCGCAATCAATACAAGTATCCGGATCAATAACCATTTGGCTATCGCTTAAATGCATAGCGCTAACCGGACAAATACTGGCACAAGTACCGCATTTAATACAAGAATCATTAATAACTGAAGGCATTTTATTTCTCCTTAAAAATTTCTACCATAGTTTGGGATATAATCTAATCAATTTTATCAGAAAAGCAAGTCATTTTTTATACTTTTAAAAATATATCTTGAAACATTGAAAAAAATACAAGCGCCACTATTTTTGCCCTAAAGGGAGAAAAAAAATGGCCGAATATAAATCTGATTTATTGATAATGGGTTCCGGACCGGCCGGGTACACTGCCGGAATTTATGCTGCCCGTGCCGGCGTAAATTCACTGATTGTAACCGGTTCCAGCAAAGGAGGACAATTAATCCGCTCCGGTTGGGTGGAAAACTTTCCGGGATTTGTTGAGCCTATCAGCGGTTTTGATTTAATGGATCGTGTTTATAAACAGGCTGTAAATTTAGGAGTTAAGCTGATTGATGATGAAATTACCGAGGTTGATTTTTATGATAATCCTTTTGTATGCAGTTCTGCCGGCGGAAATTCTTTTATCTCAAAATCAATCATAATTGCTACCGGTGCTTCGGTAAAATGGTTGGGATTGCCGAGTGAACAAAAATATATCGGTCACGGTGTTTCATCTTGTGCAACTTGCGACGGTTTCTTTTATCGTGGCAAAGAAGTTGCCGTAATCGGCGGCGGAAATTCCGCACTTGAGCAAGCCCTGTATCTGACAAATTATGTTGAAAAAGTATATATTATTCATCGCCGACATTCTTTTAACGCTGAAAAAGTTATGCAACAACGTATCTTTGAAAATCGTAAAATAACTATTTTTTGGAATAATGTCGTAGATGAAATAATCGGAACCGAAAACCCTTTGGAAGTCAGCGGAATTAAAATCCGCAACGTGAAAAGCGACAAACGAAAATATCTGGATATTGCCGGTATTTTTGTGGCAATCGGGCATCATCCCAACACGGAAATGTTTCGCCGTTATTTGCATTTAGATGCCGGCGGGTATATCGTTACCAAAGCGCACAGCTGTGCTACAGATATTGCCGGAGTATATGCGGCCGGAGATGTTTGCACTCCGTACCGTCAAGCCGTAATTGCCGCCGGATGTGGGGCAAAAGCAGCTTTGGAGGCAATTCATTATCTTTGAATTATTCGGTATTCTTTCTACAAAATCCGTTTTTTTGCATATAATACATTAACGCTATATCGCCTTCATTAGTTTTTTTATTGTATTCGGCAGGTTTTACCATAATATGCCCGTCGGAACCAAAACCCCGTTTTTCGCCGTATTTTGCAACTATATCCTTAAAATAAGGTTCCAGATTTTTCACTTCTTTATACGGCAGTTTACAAGTAACTCTTAAATCACTGTCTACACCTTCAATGTTTTGTGTGTTTTGCAAACTTATTACACATACGCCATTTATGAATTCAGAACTTAATCCCCTATTTATAGTTACATACTCATCTGATAATTCTTCTTGTTTACCGAAATACTCTTTCTTATTCAAGCACGCATCCAAGGCATAAACCAATCCTTCATAAATATAATCGGCACGGTAATTGTAGTGTGCAATATCTTTGTTTTTCAAAAGAGTTTCCACATCTTCAAAACTATGAATATTACCCAGTAATGATGGTGGGACATTTAAATCAAAATTAGCATATTTTATCTGACAGCGTTGGTCTTTAATACCTATAATTTCAATCGTATTTTCCTGATTGCTTTCCGAATCCGGTTTACATCCTATCAAACTCTTCATAAAAGAGGGCGAAAAAACTTCGGCGTCTACATACACAACTTCTTCTGCAGGTTCTTCTTGTTGAGGTTGCTCGGATACGGTTTCTTCCGGATTTGTGTCTTGAGTTTCCGAAACTTCATCGACAGGTTGCTCTGCGGGAACCTCTACCTCTTGTGCATTTGCAGAAAATATCACCCCGCAAAAAAGTAAAACACCGAAAATTATTTTTATCATTTCAATCCTCCGCCAATGGTTAGAGTATAACTTCATAAATATAAAAGAAAACAATTTTTATAATTTTATGCATTGCATCAAAAAAGGGAGCATAAAAAACGCTCCCTTCTCCGCCTTTTTATGGTTCTAAAGATAATATGATAAAAATATCCCAAACTTATCTCAATAACATCATAAACAAGGCCTGACACGCAGCATACTCGGTAAAATAATCTTTTTTGATTATTTAATCTTTTACGATGCTTTTTTGTGTCGGCTCCAAACAAACAATTTAGAATTTAATTGCTTAAAGAACATCATTGTTGTTTGTGAACACGGTTTATATATGTGTATAAATTTTATTTTCAATCAACTTAAAACTAAAGAATAAAAAAACCGATTGCTATGTATACACATAGACAATCGGCTTTTTTTAATGGCATCTGCTGCTCAAAAATGCGTTGACATCTTCCGATACAATTTTGGGATTATAGAGTTTCATAACCTCCATCACATAAATGTCGGATTCGCTTATTGACTGCTTGCTCAAATTTTCCACCGCTCGGTCATACATCCTGCGAAGCGGAGTTACAATCAGCGAGGTCATACACAAATTAGCAACCACAGATTTAATTTTTATCAACAGATTACGGCTGTCTTCACTGACAAAATCTCGGTCGAGAATAAAACGGATAATCATCGGAGAAATATATCCGGCCATCGGCACGACTTCTTCTACAAACATACAAATATCTTTGTAGATAATGCGACGTTCATCTTCGGTATCAAGAGAATAGTAAATTTTTATTATCCATTCCTCAACCTTGCGATAGAGCTTTTCACGACGACATCCCTG
The DNA here is from genome assembly GCA_900313185.1 of uncultured Rhodospirillaceae bacterium. Taxonomy (GTDB): domain Bacteria; phylum Pseudomonadota; class Alphaproteobacteria; order RF32; family CAG-239; genus RUG410. Next base: position 774 of record OMQI01000154.1, on the reverse strand, counting down.
CTTATGGTACAAAAGCAAACGCAAATCTTCAATACCAAGCTTGCACTTGTTTTGTTCCAAAACGGCCAGATGATGTAATGATTGTTTCAAAAACTGTTTATTTTCTTCAAACAAGATGTCTTGAATAATCATCTTATCACGCCATGCTTCAAAATCAGGTGTCTTACCGGACATAATCATATCGTAGGCAATTGAAGACAAATCATCCACCTTCTGCAAATACTCGGTGATTTTTGAAATCAGATACTCCAAACTCTTCAGCGATGTGTCCAGTTTCTTTCTGTCTTGTTCCAACCTGAATTTTTCGATGGAATTTTTCTCTGCTTTTGCCAAATCTGCTTCCGCATCGCTAATCTGGTGTTCTATATCCACATAGGCGTGACGAACTTTTTTAAGAACCTTTTGATAGGCGTGCTTAGTAAAATATTCAACCTGCACAAACTCATCAAAATACTTCAAAGCAATCGCATTCAAACCATGACGTTGAATATGGTCAATCAGAGATTCTTTCATCGAATCATACAGAGGGCTTTCAATACCGATGATATTGATAAACTCATCCTCGATTTCAGCAAAAGATTTACCGTTTTTCATACGTTGCGCAGCAACTCGGCGGGCAACGGGCGTGGCTTCCTTGAAGGCCCTTCTAATCATTTCGTTTTTATTCATAATTATACATAAATTTATATATTTCTAATTTTTACTCCAATTTTCAAGTTTACTCTTTTACAAGATGCTTGTCAAACACTAATTTACACCTTGACAAAACACCGT
>OMQI01000156.1 GCA_900313185.1 uncultured Rhodospirillaceae bacterium | reverse complement strand
CACTTGTTGCATAATCAAAAATATTCGGTTGGATAATTTCTTGTGTCATTGTTTCTACTCCTTTCAAAAAAATTCTCTTAAAATAATAAAGCGCAAAACTGCGTCAATTTATGGCGCATTTTTTATCGGAATCCAAAAAATATCTTATTTTTCGGTTATCTTTTGCTTGGCAAGTGAAATAAATTTAGCTTGCATAATGTATTTGTTGCGTCTGACATCACCGCCACGCTTCAATGTTGATATGTCGACATCGGAATTTTCAAGCTGTTTACCGAAGCGGCTTACCTCATTTTTGATAAAGTCGGCGTATTCATCATTATCCTTAATGCTGACTTTTTTCATATTCATCACCAAACCGCTGTCACAATCCAAATCTCCGAACAACGGATGGTTAGGAAACTGATTTTCAATAATGAACAAATCATAATCCTTGGCTATGGCGGCATAATTAACGCAAATCCGACGCTCTCCGGTTTTGGCGAACTCTGCAAGTCCGTCCCAAATTTCTTCATCACTGCATTGACGTTTAGGATGCTCTCTATCAAACAAATACGGCCTGACATCGCTTAATTTATGAAATTCCAAAATACGGCAATCATCATTCGGTACTATATGCCAGCTTCCTTTATACTTTCGGTCAATCCATGCCTTATAATCTCTTTGGCAAAACTCCATCCATTGTCCGACATTATCGTCATTTTTAGATGCCAACGAACTCCACAAACCGCCGGACGGTTTATCGTATTTAATTTCGTGATAAATGTTATATCTGGCATTGGTGACGTTTCTGAATTTTTCTTCGCACGGTTTTTCCGGTCCGGCGTGAATAAGATTATATTTGAGGCTGTTTGGCATAACCATCGTATCGGCATTTTCGCTCGGCAAATTTTTGCGAACTTTGGTTGATACTTTGGCGGTAAAATCCAACTGCTCCAATTTTTCTTTATTCTGTTCCAAATTTTGAGCATAAATTTCCCCGAAAGTCCGCTCATCTTCCTCCATTTTTTTGAAACTGTCATACAATATTTCATTCTTGGCCTGACAAATTTTATCGGGAGAATCGCACTGTAGCAACGTGTGTTGCATATCTATCTGTGATTTGCGATATATATGTTTGCTGAGCAATATAAAGTTTTCGGTTATTTTATCCAAATTGGTATGGTTATGTGCACCGTATTTTCCGTATAAATCACGAAAAGCAGTAGCCAATCGCTCACTTACGGCAAATTTTGTATCTTTTTCGTTTTCTTGAGCGGAAATTAAATTATGCACATTCTTATGAATAACCGCAAACCCCTTATCTATCAGCCGAGGATTGCTTGTCATACACGCCCGCACATTATCAATCACATCAATATCGCAGAATTGTTGGTTATACGAGCGCAACGCCATTCCGGCTGTTTCCGGATGTGCTACAAACAAAGATTTCATATTCTGCGCCAAATTATGCTTGAGTGTTGGCATTTTTTTATCCAATGCAGCTGCACACTTTTCGTATGCTGCCATAATCTCGGCACTACCCTCGTTAGTAAATTTGCGTTTTATTTTATGCAAATTATCGGTATTAAGTGCCGAAATGACCAAATTATCCATCAATGTCGGTTTTTCCAGCTTATTATATTCACGAGCAATTTGTAATTGTTCTTCCGGCTTTAAGTGAGCAAGAATCGGGTATTCAAGCTCGTCTTGAACCTCTTCCAAAATTTTTTGTTTTAGTTTTTCCGGCGGAACATTATCACGAAAATCCGTGGCAAATTCCAGAGCCAACTCCCCGCATTTTTGGACAATCTGTTCAAGCATAAAATCTTACCCCCTATGTTTTTAATCATACGGATTTTTTATCACATTTTCCCATTTTTGTCAAATCAAGTTTTACAAACTTTTTTCAATAATTTCTTTGATTTGCCGATTGCGGGCATCTAAACGATTCATTATATTGCAGTAGAATGTCCACCATTCGGCAGAATTAGGTAATGGTTCTTGACTAAAGTCCCATTCGTCCAGTGTTTTAGCATTTCTTCCGGTCTTATCCTTATTTTCATCATTATACAACAAATTTAGAACTTTTCCATTTTCTACCCAACTTCCATTCAGACAAAAAAACTCAGCATATTTTTCAAAGCCAGCTTTACCTTCTCCGAACATTCTGAAAAAATCTTTATCTTCT
>OMQI01000157.1 GCA_900313185.1 uncultured Rhodospirillaceae bacterium | reverse complement strand
GCGGAATCGGTGGCAATATTAATGTTAAAGGCGGAACCATCAAGCTTTCATCTAAAAATGATGAAGCCGGACATCAGAATATGAGCGGTCTCAATCCGCATGGGTATGTTCAGACAGGTAATAATCTCGGTTTGGTTTCAGCTAAAAACATTAATATTTCCGGCGGTGAAATTATTCTCAACGGAGAATCGATAGATGCCATGGGCAATATTAACTTCACCGGCGGTACGATAAATGAAACAGGCAGTGAAATTGACGCAACTTTATGGGCTGGCGGCAATATTAACTTAAACGGCGGCACAATAAATGTACAAGACAATTTGGATGTCAACACGTTTTACCATAAATTGCAGGACGAAAAATTTGTTCCGGTTGATGCTACTAAAGGTTTAATTACCATTGATGGCTCAACGATTAATTTGGCAAAAGATGCTTGGATGGATTTGGAATCAACCAATAAAGTAAGCTTCAATTCTGGGACAATTAATGTGGCAGAAGATGCCGGTTTCAGTGTATATAATACGTTGAAAGAAAATCAAGAACCTGATGAACATGGTATTTATCATGAGGGATTTTTCGACGAAGATATACTTGGTACATTGTATGCCGGAAAGGCTTCGGTTATTAATTTAGCCAACGGCGAATTGGATGCTAACTATGTCGGTAATGGTCAAATCAATATTACCGGACCTAAGGCATATCTGAATGGTAATGTGAGTATGACCGATGGCGGTGTAATGAATATTGATGCTAATCAGGCCTTAGTTGACGGTGATGTAACGTTTGCCAAAGGTTCAACGTTGAAAATGGCGATTACCGATGCTGCTAACGGACAGTTGAAAGCAAATAAGATAGTTGCTGAAAAAGATTCTACTTTGAGCTTGAATATTACCAAAACAATGCAAAAAGACGAAAGCGCCAGCTTTAAGTTGTTTGATGCCGAAACGATAGATAACAATTTCAGTAATGTAGCACAAAATGCACGCTATGAAATTTCTACCAAAGATGGGGCAATTTATGATATCATATATAAAGCCAGTGCGTCAGATGTGGTAACCGAAGCTGGCGGCACTGCTGATAACGCCGCTACAGCTGAAGCTTGGGATCAACTGATGAATGCTACCGAAACCTCGGAAATCACGAAAGCGATAGTCAATCTTTTGAATCAATTATCACAAACCTACGGTCAAGCTTATACAGATGCGCTCACCGCTTTGGCACCGGATACAGCTCCGGCTGTGCAACAAGCTGCGGCAGAAACGGCAGGTCAGGTCTTCAGTGCGGTAGGCACGCGTTTAAGCGGCGGTTCAGTAGCCGGTTCCAATCAGGGTATGTCGTCCGGTGATGCATTTGATGATGTTTCGATTTGGGCGCAAGGCATGTTTAATCATGCTCGTTTGAGCGGTACCAAAAAAGCCAAAGGTTTTGATGCAGATACTTACGGAACGGCATTGGGTATTGAAAAGCAACTGAATAATCACTTCAAAGCCGGCGTTGGTTACGCTTACAGCAAAACAGATATTAACGGTTTTATGCGTGATACGGACGTTAAAACGCATACGGCTATTTTATATGGCGAATATAAGCCGAATAATTGGTATACAAATGCCGTTATGTCTTATGGCTGGTCTGATTATGAAGAAAAGAAAAATGTTGCCGGTATTAATGTTAAATCAAAATATGACGTTGAAGCGTTTGGTTTGCAAGCCATGACCGGTTACGACATTTATACTTCGGCGTTTAATATTACGCCGGAAGCGGGCTTGCGATATATTCATGTTAAGCAAGACGCCTACACAGACACAGCTGGTCAACGCGTCAAGAGTCAAAATACCGATACTTTGACGGGGGTTTTAGGGACAAAGATAACGAAGTCTTTTACAACAGGCAACAGTATGTTATTAAAACCTGAACTTAAAGTCGCAATGACTTATGATATTTCTCATGATAATTCTAAATCTACCGTTACTTTGGTTAATGGGGCAGTTTATAATGTCACAGGAAAGCCGCTTAATCGCTTTGGTGTTGAACTTGGTACCGGAGTAACAGCAGAAGTTAATGATAATGTTGAATTATCCGTGGGTTATGAAGGTAAATTCCGTAAAGATTATCAAGATCACAGCGGATTGATTAATGCAAAATATAAGTTCTGAACTTTGCACTAAAAAAAGGCCTCCGTATTTTTTAGTACGGAGGCTATTTTTTTTAAGTATAAATATGAGCTAAAGTTCTTGAATATCTATACGTTTTTTCTTTGGATTGTAAGTAATGGCCAGTTTGCCTTTTTTCAAAAGTTCGGCATATTGCCCGAAAATCTCATAGCGCCAACCTTGCATGACCGGTGTTTTTTCCGGCAGATTGACAATGATATACCGTAAATCTTCATCACTTGCAATCAGGCGGGAACAAACATCGGCTTCCTGACTTTTTATTTTCAGCAAAAGTCTTAAAATTTCCATTAAACTTTGTTCATGATTCGGAATGCCGTTTTGTGCTTCTTTTCGATCAAGTCGGCAAATTTCTGCCGAAAGAGGGTGCTCTGCAGCTTGTTTCAGAGCCGATAAAATTTCTTCGCCCATTTTACCTTTGGCAATATCCGGTCGAAGGTTACGTACACAGCGCAATTCGTCTGCCGAACGCGGGTGAGCGCTGGCAATATTGAGCAAAACTTCGTCTTTGAGCACCGATGAACGTGGGGTATTGAACTTTTGCGCACGGCACTCACGCCATTCGGCCAGATATTTTAAGGCCGATAAATATTGTTGCGAATGCGAACTGTGCCGTAAACGTTTCCAACATTCTGCCGGATTAACATTGTAGTGTTTTTCGTCGCATAAGTCGTCAATTTCTTCTTTTATCCACTCTAACCGATTGTTTTCTTCCATATATTGACGCAGATATTTGTAACAGTCCACCAGATAGGTGACATCTCCCAAAGCATATTCTAATTGGTCTTCTTCCAACGGGCGTTTGCTCCAGTCGGTCAGCCGGCACGATTTATCGAGCTCGGTATGGGTTATTGCATGAACCAAATTGCCATAACTAATGTTTTCTGTAAATCCGCAAACCATTGCGGCAATTTGCGTATCAAAAACGTTTTGCGGTATTTTGCCGGTCAAATTGTAAAAAATTTCAATATCTTGCCGACCGGAGTGAAACACTTTTATAATGTTTGGATTTTGCAAAATTTCAAAGAACGGTGATAAATCGAGGTTTGCCAAAGGGTCAATAATGGCAGCATCTCCGTCATACCCTATTTGCAGTAGGCAAAGTTTCGGATAATATGAATGTTCTCTGATAAATTCAGAATCAACGGTAATAAAAGTTTGTTGTTCCAAAATTTTGCAAAAATCTGTTAATTGCTCGTCCGTGTTAATAAGATTCATTGTATTTTCTCCATTTTTATTTATGCTATGCCCGATTGATTAATATTTTTTTAATTTGTAGTTGATTTTAT
>OMQI01000164.1 GCA_900313185.1 uncultured Rhodospirillaceae bacterium | reverse complement strand
CGAGAATTTTAATAACATTGAAGAAAAATATAAACCTCAGGTATCAAATAAAATCAATGCGTGGCTAAACAAAATTGCCGAGTAGTTCCTTTACTTCCTGCATTGTTGAGCAGATACCTAAAACACCAGTAGCTTGGCATTTTTTGCGGTATTCAGGTGTGTCATTTCCTTCCGCTCCCACAAAGGCAATGCTTTTCATACCGGCGGCGTTTGCAGCGTTAAAATCGTTTAAACTGTCGCCGATTACCAAGCATTCCTCCGGCTTATATTGTTTGCTCTCGGCAGCCAATAAGAATAAATCCGGTGCCGGTTTACCACACTTAACCATATCTACCGTAAAATAGTCATCAGGAGACATATATTTTTCAATCCACTTAAATTGTGTCATTTTCCAAGAGTGCTGTTCTTTAGTAGCACCTGTTGCAATGCAATGTGCAAAGCGATTATCAGACATAACCTCCTCAACTCCATCAATAGGTTGCATAAAATACGTTCCTTTATATATTTCTCCGGCATCAATTTTTTGCATAAAATCTTCATCTAAAACTAAATTGGGAAAATATCTTTCTAAATTTATCTTTTTTTCCCTGTCGGCGATACCAATAAGTAAACTTAATTTTTCTTCATCAGTAAGGGTAATGCTTTTTTCTTTTTCCAAAGTTTCCAACCATACGGAAACCCATAACTTTTCACTATCGGCTATGACCCCGTCAAAATCCCAGATAATTAACTTTTTCATATATTATCCTTGTATTAAACTTCTCTCATTCTTTATACAAAAACACCGTCTTACGACGGTTGAATTGGAGCGGATGAGGGGAATCGATTTAGTTTGTTTTCTAAGCTCAAAACCATCGCTGTCGTTTGTTTTTTCACTAAGAAAACTACACCGCTCACAGGTTTCACGCATTAAAGCGTTCAACCATACGTTCGCGCCCTCTCGGGGGTTCGATTCAAGCCATTTTTTTGCTCCAATTAAAAACACCGTCTTACGACGGTTGAATTGGAGCGGATGAGGGGAATCGAACCCCCGTTATAAGCTTGGGAAGCTTCTATTCTACCATTGAATTACATCCGCATCATGGTAGAAGAAATACTATGTTAAAAAAAGGTATTTGGCAAGTATAATATTCGCAATTTTCAATTTTTATAACAATTTTGCCACGGACGGCAATTTTTGCCAGTGTTAAAAGGTTTAATCTTTACCTTATCGTTTAAATAAATATAACCACCGTTTGAAGTATCCGCATCAATGCCCTCAATTTTCAATAATTTGTTCGGCGTAAATTCTATCTTGCTTTTATAAACACATGTTTTATTGTCACAGATTAAATCAATATCGTCAATTTTTTGTTTTTCATCGCCTTTCAGGGATTGTTTGAATTGTTTTTTCTGTTTTTCGCTCATTTCCGTAAGGTTCAAATTTTCTTTCCATATATTTTGCAGCCAAGCATTGCGTTTATACGGTAACCATACCAGATTGTTACGGTTATCACGGATGGCTATATCCGTCAGATTGTCTGAAAATACCATATCCGGCATCGGACGAGGCAGAAAAATGCTCAAAGCTCCGATAATAACGAGTAAAATTCCCCAGCTTCGCCAAGGCTGTTGCCAAATGCACAGCCAATATGCACCGCAGACAATTAAAATCATTCCGATAAAAGGTATACTATCACACCAAACACTATACGGAAGATGCGATACATAATCGGTGATGTTGTTAATTATTTCAATACCTGTTCCTAAAACTTTTAGCGGATAAAAAGCTAAATGCAGAGGCAATGTCATTAAGCAGATAAGCACTGCCGGCATAATCCAAAGGCCGATTAACGGTCCGGCGAGTAAATTTCCCAGACTGGTGTAAACCGCCACACGATGAAAATGATACAGCGCAAACGGAAGCGTTGCCAAACTGGCGATAAAATCGGCTAAGACCAAGTTGGCTAAATACCATAATATTTTCAGCACAAAATTATGTTTAGGGGCAAAACGGGATAATTCTACCGCATAAGTTTCGTAAAAAGCCACCAATGCGTAGACTGCGGCAAATGACATTTGAAAACTTACCGAAACTAAGGTTTGCGGTTCTATTATCAATATTACCAGAGCGGCAAAATTAACCATTCGCATGGAAATTGCTTGTCGATTGAATATTATTCCGACCAAAACTACCGTAGTCATAATAAAAGCACGTTGAGCAGGAATAGCCATTCCTGACATCAAAAGATATAAACCGCTGAATATAATGGCAATTACGGCGGCGATTTTTTTCGAATCTGTTCTTAATGCTAATGTCGGGAATAAAGAGATAAGCAATCTTATCAAAAAGAATACCAAAGCGGCGATGGCGCCTAAATGCAGACCTGATACCGATAGGAAATGCGCTAAACCGGAATTACGGTAGTTATCGGTAATTTGCGGGGATATATGAGTTTTTTCACCGACAAGCAATGCATCGGCAATACCGGCTTGATTTGACGGTAAAATCTTTCCGATGTAAGCGATTATTTGTTGCCGTATCATATTTATTGAAGATATAAAACCGTTACTTTCTTTTTGCGGGCAATCAATAATGAATGTTTCACTGTTGGCATAGCCTATGGCACTTAAGTCTTCATAAAAGTATTTTCTATCCAATTTGAAGCCGTTTAATATCGGTAACTGCCGATTGGGGAAAAGCGTTGCGGCCATTTCAACACATTTGCCTATGGCAATTTCCGGATTTTCCGAGTTTAACGTAATGCGAAAATTTCCTTTGAGTTGGTTATCATAATCGGCGGCATCAGACAGCATTAAGCGAAATTTTCCTTTGCCAGAAAGTGAAATATCCTTGATTTTACCACGTAAATAGGTGAGTTCCCGTGCTTGGATTTTTTCGATATATTTTTCTTGATAAATGGTATGAGCCTGAATGTTCAAAAATCCGCAGATTATAATTAATCCGCCGATGAAAAAGTAGTGCAAATTTTTGTAACGGCACAGGTAAAACAGTAGCAACCACAACTCAAGAATGCCAACGCTCACCCATACGGACGGTTCTTGGGGCAAGGCAAAATATGCGGCAATTCCCAAAGCAAATAAAAAAGGAATGCAGGCAAGCAAGCGAAATTCTTCGGCAAAAAAATTGTCGGATATTGTTTTGCTGAATTTTTGCCACAGTTTTTTCATTTTTGTTTGGCTATCAGCTCCATAATGGCTTTGCACGCATTGTCGCTCGGAGTTTGTTCACACATTCCCAATTTTTGCCGCAATTTCTCAAAACCTTCCATTTGCCGACTGTATAATGATTGCTTGTTTAAAAATTGCTCAATATAAGCCATAATATTGGCAGGATTGCAGGATTCTTGCAACAATTCAGGCACAATTTCACGCCCTAGTAAAATATTGGTTAGGTTTACGAACTGGATATGGATAAAGTGTCGGGCAATCCATTCGGTCAGTTTAGGTACTTTGTAAGCAATAATATGCGGAACTCCCACGATTGCCAATTCAAGAGCCACCGTGCCGGAAGCGGCAATTGCTACGTCGGCATCCTGAAAAGCATTGTGACGTTCTTGTTCGCCTTCTACAACTTCTATAGGCAAGCCGGAAGCGGCAACCATTTTCTTGACCTTTTCGGCGACAGTACTGACAGTCGGAATTACATACACAAATTCCGGATGTTTGTCTTGCATCTTTTTTACTACTTCCAAAAAATCAGGAAGCAAACGTTCTACTTCATTGTGGCGAGAGCCGGGGAGAACCAACATAAGCTTTTGCTCATCTTTGATTTTGTGTTTTTTACGGAACTCTCCCTTGTTTTTGCCATTTACGATTGCGCTTTCAATCACCGGATGTCCGACAAATACGGCGTCAAGATTATATGGCGTGAAATACTTTGGCTCGTGCGGAAACAAAGTGAGCAATAAGTCAATATACTTATACATTGTGCGGGCACGCTTTTTCTTCCAAGCCCATACTTGCGGCGCTACATAGTGCACTTGCGGAATTCCCAGTTTAAGCTTGCGGATTTTTTTATGAATTCGTGCGCAAAAGCTCCAACTGTCGATGGTTATAATTACATCCGGATTGGTGTTTTGAATGTCGCTTATCGTTTGCTTAATACGTTCTAAAATACGAGGAATACTCGGAATCACTTCTGCCAACCCCATTACAGCCAATTCAGTGATATTAAACAGTGATTTCAGCCCTTGAGCTTGCATACTGTCACCGCCCAAACCGAAAAATTGCGCTTGTTTATCGTTTCTTTTTATGGCTTCCATCAGACGAGCGCCCAGAGCGTCGCCGGAAGGTTCTCCCGCAATCAGATAATACTTCATTATTCTCCCTCCGGTTCAATTCCGCAAATAAACATATTGTATTTATCCGCCAAGGCAATAACATTTTTTTCGTCGGCAATTAAAGCATTTCCGGCGTGAATAGCAATACCCCGCATACCGGCAGAATGCAGGTTTTCTATGGTTCTGGTGCCAATGGTAGGCAAATCTATACGCATATCTTGTTGCGGTTTGCGTAATTTTACCAATACCCCGCCGACACCCTTGCGTTGGTATGTGCCGCAGCGTTCAATTAACTTATCGGTTCCTTCAATACCTTCCACGCCTAAAACCAAACCCTGTTGCACAATCACTGCTTGGCCGACATCAAGTTTGCCGAGTTCTCTGGCGACCTCAACTCCCCGTTTAATATCGGCAAGCGCTTGTTTATCCGGTTTGTGTTTGGTTAAATTTCCGGATTTTACCAACAAATCAGGCATAACTTCGTGGATACCGACAACTCGCATATTTTCGGATTCTATTTCTTTAATTAAAGCACGTAAAATTCCGTCATCTCCGACTGATTTTAAGCCGATTTTGGCAAAAAAAGCCGTGGTACGCAAATCAGGTACCAAATCGGAAAGAGTAGGGCGGCGAATCGTCCCTATCATAACAATTTCCTGCACATTTTGTTCATGCATAAGCTTAAAGCCGGTACCGGCTTGGCCGATTCTTATCCATTTGTGCGGAATGTCAGGGGTAAAAATAGCTTTGTCGGCATTATTTTCAACAGCCAATACAAAAAAGTCACGTTTATTTTGCAGGCAATGGTTAATGAGTGTTTGCGGTAGAGTTCCGCCACCGGCAATTATGCCTAATTTTTTGTTATTTGTATTCATAATTTTAATCATCTCAACGTTGAAATTGCCCTGATTTTAACAAATATGCACATAAATACAAGATTTTTTTCAAAAAAAGTAAAAAAGTATATTGACAAAATTTGCTTATTGTGTTAT
>OMQI01000158.1 GCA_900313185.1 uncultured Rhodospirillaceae bacterium | reverse complement strand
TAAACACTTAGGTGTTGATGAGGCTAAAGTTGTTGAAACCGCCAGCTTTATTGATGACTTGGGCGCTGACAGCTTGGATACAGTTGAGTTGGTTATGGCTTTTGAAGAAGAATTCGGTTGCGAAATCCCTGATAAAGCTGCTGAAAAAATCTTGACTGTGAAAGATGCAATTGATTATCTTTCTAAAAATGCGTAAGTCGTGAGGCTTTATTTAATTAAACTCGCTTGAAATCATAACGGCGAGTTTTTTTATTAAAAAAGGAATGCAAATGAGAAGAGTTGTTGTTACCGGTTTGGGCGTGGTTTCTCCGTTCGGACGTGGGGTCGAATATAACTGGAAATGCTTGATGGAAGGTAAATCAGGTATTCGTAAAATTGAAAATATTGATTTGAAAGATATTCCGGTTACCATTGCCGGACAGGTTCCTTTCGGAGAAGGAGAAAATGAATTTAATCCTGATACCGTGATGGCTCCGAAGGACCAGAAAAAAGCCGATAAGTTTATTTTATATGGTATTGCGGCTGCTAATGACGCCTTAAAAGATGCCAATTATGAACCGAAAGATATGAGTTATGAAGAACAATGTCGTGCCGGCGTTATGATGGGCTCCGGTATCGGCGGATTGAATAATATTTATGAAAACTCAATTTCTTTTAATGAAGTTGGCATAAAACGTATTTCACCGTTTTTTATTCCGTCTTGCTTAATCAATTTGATTTCGGGCACAGTTTCTATTGATCATGGTTTACGTGGTCCGAATCACGCTTGTGTTACGGCTTGTTCGACCGGTACCCATGCCATTGGTGATGCTGCTCGCATTATTGCAATGGGCGATGCCGATGTTATGGTGGCAGGCGGTGCGGAATCGGCAGTAAATGTTCTGGGACTTTCCGGATTTGCCCGTATGCACGCAATTACAGCAGATTTCAACGATGAACCGCAAAAAGCTTCTCGTCCGTGGGATAAAAAACGTAGCGGATTTGTGATGGGCGAGGGCGCCGGTGCAGTTGTTTTGGAAGAACTTGAACATGCCAAAGCCAGAGGTGCCCATATATATGCCGAAATAGTCGGTTACGGAATGAGTGGTGACGCTCACCATATGACTGCTCCGTGTCCGGATGGTGACGGTGCCTACAGAGCAATGAAGATGGCTGCCGAACACGCCAAAGAACACGGTGTTGATATTGCCGACATTAATTATGTAAATGCTCACGGTACCTCAACTCCGCTCGGAGATTTAGGCGAAGCTCAGGCCGTGCGTCGTTTGTTCGGTGATAAAATAGGTAATATGTCAATGTCTTCAACCAAATCAGCTATCGGACACCTTTTGGGTGCTGCAGGTGCCGTGGAGGCTGTTTATACGGTTAAAGCCATAATAGAACAGACTTGTCCGGCAACATTGAATTTGGAAGAGCCGGAAGAAGCGGTTGCAGATATTGATTTGGTACCGTTAAAACCTAAAAAGAAAACCATTAAAGCCGCTATGTCGAACTCATTCGGCTTCGGTGGAACCAATTCCTCAATAATATTCAAAAAATTTGATGAGTAGAATAAAGAGGTGATGATATGAGAAGGCTGCTATTTCTTAAATTATGCATAATATTTTCCGGAATAGCAGCTGTTTTTTTATATAGTCACGCCCAAAAAGTGATTTACACTCCGCACAAGGTCAGCGAAGAGATGTTTGTGCAAATAGACAATGGTATGTCTCTGCAAAAAATTGCGGAAATGTTGAGAGAACACAAACTTATTGAACATAATTACGAATTTATTTTGTATGTCAAATTCAACAAATTGTATCCCAAATTCAAGGCCGGTGAATATCTTATAAATAATGATATATCAATTGCCGGTTTGGCTGATTTATTTTCGGGCGGAAAAGCACATTTACGCAAGCTTACCATACCGGAAGGATTAACTTCTCGTGAAGCTATGGAAATCATATTGAATAATGAGTATCTGGATGGTGATTTCACCCCATTTAAAGAAGGGGAAATATTACCGGAAACCTATACTTTTACTCGTAATGAGATGCGCCAAAAATTAGTAAATCAAGCTAAAGAAGCTTTAAATAAAATTCTGCAACAGGCATGGGCAGAAAGAGATGCTGATTTACCTCTTAAAAATAAGGAAGAAATGCTTGTTTTGGCTTCTATTGTGGAAAAAGAAACCGGAATCGCTGAAGAACGTCCGCAAGTTGCTTCGGTTTTCATTAATCGTTTGCGTAAAAATATGCTCTTGCAAACAGATCCGACTGTGATTTATGCCATAACCAAGGGAGAAACAGATTTAAATCGTCCGCTTCTGCGTAAAGATTTGGAAATTGACAGTCCTTACAATACATACAAATATGAGGGATTACCTCCGGCACCGATTTGCAATCCGGGTAAAGATGCGATAATGGCGGTAGCACATCCTGATAAAACACCTTATTTATATTTTGTGGCATCAGGTACGGGTGGGCATAATTTTGCTAAGACACTAGAAGAACATAATCAAAATGTGCGCAAGTGGAAAGCAATTACCAAATAATACGGATATAAAAAAACTCTGCAATAAAGTGCAGAGTTTTTTTGTATTTAATTTCGTTACGAATGATCCAAGAAAGAACGAAGTTTTTTGGAGCGGCTAGGGTGTTTTAATTTGCGCAAAGCCTTAGCTTCAATCTGACGGATACGTTCACGGGTAACGTTAAACTGTTTACCCACTTCTTCTAACGTGTGATCAGTGTTCATACCGATACCGAAACGCATACGCAATACACGTTCTTCACGAGGCGTTAGAGATGATAAAATACGAGTGCAGGTTTCCCTTAAGTTAGTATGAATAGCCATATCCAATGGTTGCAAAGCACTCTCGTCGGCAATAAAATCACCTAAAGAAGAATCTTCTTCATCCCCGACCGGAGCTTCTAAACTTACCGGCTCTTTGGCGATTTTCATTACCTTGCGAATTTTATCAAGCGGCATTGAAAGTCTTTTAGCCAATTCCTCAGGCACTGGTTCTCTGCCCATTTCTGCAAGCATTTGACGAGAAGTACGTACCAATTTGTTAATGGTTTCAATCATATGAACCGGAATACGAATGGTACGTGCCTGATCGGCTATGGAACGGGTAATGGCTTGACGTATCCACCAAGTTGCATAAGTGGAAAACTTATAACCGCGGCGATATTCAAATTTATCAACCGCCTTCATCAAACCGATATTACCTTCCTGAATTAAGTCCAAAAATTGCATACCACGATTGGTATATTTTTTGGCAATAGATATAACTAAACGCAAATTGGCTTCAATCATTTCCTTTTTGGCACGTTCTGCTTCACGTTCACCTTTTTTAATGGTTTCAACCATTTTGCGATATTCGCTTATAGGTAAATCGCATTCCTGTGCCATTTGTGCTACATTATTACGAATTTCGATAATTTCATCTTTGTGCTTATCCAAAAACATATTCCAATGTTTATCTTTTTTCTTGGCTATTTTATCTATCCAATTAGGATCAAGTTCGGATTTTTGGTAAGCTTCGATAAAATCTTCACGTTTAATTTTACAGCCCAGAGCCAGACGCAATAACTTACCTTCTTGCGTCATCAAACGGGTGTTCATATCGTTCAACTGATTAACCAGTTGTTCAACACGATTACTGTTAAGATGTATCGAGCTCATAAGCTCAATGAGTTCTTTTTTCAATTTGGTGTAAGATTTTTCAACAGACGGAATAATCTTACGTCCGGAAAGAATGGAAGCCATTCTCTTGTTTTGAATTTTCTTAAGATTATCGTAGTATCCGGAAATTTTAGTTAATGTTTCCAAAACCGGTTGCAATAAGATATTTTCCATAGTGCTGACGGAAGTGGTGTTATGACCGATACCTTCACTGTCATCTTCACCTTCTTCCATATCTTCGCCTTCTTCATCCATAGACTCAATATTGTCTTCTTCGTCGGCTTCTTCCATATCGTCATCAACGTCGCCGTCAATATCAATATCGGTTTCTAAATCATCGTCTATTTCATCAAGATTTTTTTCATCAAGTTCTTTGGTAACTTTTTCTAAATCATCAACCGGAGCTTCATTGTCATCATAAACCATAGCCTCGGAATCATCGCCGTACATAACTTCCAAATCAACAATATCACGTAATTGCAAAGTACCGTTTTCCAGTTGATCACGCCAATCCGATATAGCTTTAATAGTCATCGGACTTTCGCATAATCCGCTTATCATAACGGTTTTACCGGCTTCAATACGTTTGGATATAGCTATTTCGCCGTCACGTGACAGCAATTCGACCAATCCCATTTCTTTCAAATACATTCTGACCGGATCATCGGAATGTCCTATTTCTTTGGCATCAATATTGCCTACATTCTCTTCGTCTTCCGTATCTTCGGTATATGAATACTCTTCATTTTCGCTTTCATTTTCATCAGCATCGGTCTCAGATATGATATTGATTCCCATATCCGAGATGTCTGACATAATATCTTCCAGCTTTTCGGAAGACATTTTTTCGGGAGGAAGCACTTTATTAAGCTCTTCCATTGTGATATATCCCAATTTTTTACCTTTGGCAATCAAATGTCTGACGGCAGCTGCGGATGCATCCGTAACAACCTCTTCACCGTTACCGTTTTCATATAAATCCTGATTATTTTTTTCTGACATAACGTTCCTTGAAAAATCGATTTTTAATCTTTAAAAAGATTACAATTTGCTAGCACAGATATACATAGTTACTTTTAACCGATTTGTCAATAAGCAGTTTTAATAAATTTACAGTTTTTTTGTATTATTTATCAATGCTTGCCAATAAGGCATTGCGTTCTTTGATTAATTGTTGGTATTTAGGATAATTTTCATCGGTATTATCAGTGTTATTTTTCATTAATGTAATACATTCTTTTATTTCTTTATCTAATTGTTTTAGCTGCGCTTCTGATAATCCGTCATTGATTTCTTTTTTAATATCGGGAAGGGTGGTGTTCTGCATTTTATACATACCGAGTTCCCATAAGCCTTCAATTTCCTGCTGATAATTGAGTTTTAATTTACCCAATAAATTTTCGGAATCCGAATAATCATCCTGATGGGATACTTCCAAAATTTCATTCAACATTTTAGACATACGATGGTTACCGAATTCAAATATCGATAAACGTTCTTCATATTGAGAAATCAGTTGCGGATACATTATCATTGCTGCGGCTATTTTACGGATAAATAAATCATCTAACGGCGGTTTTTTAACCAAATGATATTCTTTAATCGGTTGGGATGGTTTTCTTGTGTTTTTTGTTATCGGTTTTGTATCAGTGGATTTCTTAGGTTTATTTTGTATACCGAACAATTCCGTTATACGTCTTTTCATCTCCTGTCCGTAATAAGCACGGATTGGTGTATCCTTAATTTTATTGACTTCGGCAAAAACATCTTTTTCAAAAAGAGCTTTTTGTTCCGGAGTATCAAAAACTCTGCTCATTTTGCACTTGTGCCAGAGTATATCCACCAATGGTTTGGATTTATTCAGATATTGCTCAAAAATTCCCGGTCCTAATGAATGCAATAATTCATCAGGGTCCTTTGCCTCTTTTAAGAATATATAATTTACCGAGCATCCGGCTCGTAATATCGGTAATATTCTGTCTACCGAACGAATGGCGGCTTTAATGCCTGCGCTGTCTCCGTCAAAGCAAAGAATAGGGGTGGTGCAAACTTTCCAAGCCTCCATAACCTGTTCTTCGGTAAGCGCTGTACCGAGCGGAGCAACAGCATAATTAAAATTAAAGCTGTCTAAAGCCATAACATCCATATAGCCCTCACAGATTATCAGGCGCTTTTGAGTATAGGCGGCATCTTTGGCCAAGTTCATATTATAAAGAATTCTTCTTTTGTTGAAAATAGGGGTTTCCGGTGAATTAAGGTATTTAGGCTCTCCGTCTTTTAATATTCTTCCGCCGAAAGCAATAGTGTTCCCGTGTTTATCGGCTATCGGAATCATCACTCTGTCAAAAAAGAAGTCACGAACTTTGTTTTTTCTGTCTTCATTAATGCTTACCAAACCTAAGTCAACCATATCATTTTCGGATATTCCTCGTGACTGCAAAAAAGCTTTTAGCCCGTCACCGCTCGGAGCATAACCGAGCCGGAACTTTTTAATTGTTTCATCGGAGAATTTTCTTTTTTCACGCAAGTATTTCAAGGCATGAGCGCCAACCGGCATAAAAAGGCATTTTTGAAAATAATCGGCAGTAATATCCATTATTTCATATAATGACTGACGCTTCATAACCGCTTCCTGACTTTCTTTACTGAATGCCGGAAGCTGCATATTGGCACGTGATGCCAATTTTTTGACGGCTTCGATAAACGGAAGATTTTCGGTATTCATCACAAAACTTATGATATCGCCGTGCGCACCGCAACCGAAACAATGGTAAAAGCCTTTGTTTTCGTTTACGCTGAAAGAGGGGGTTTTCTCATTGTGAAACGGACACAAACCGACAGCATCACGGCCACGCCTATGCAACTTTACTTTTTCTCCGATTATCTCGGTAAGAGAAAGACGTGTGCGCAATTCATCTAAAAATTTCTGTAAATCTTCCGCCATATTTCACTAAGCTAAGAGTTTTTTGATAATCGCCGAAGCATTGCCGAAATCCATTCGGCCGGCGTATTTACCTTTCAGAGCTCCCATAATTTTTCCCATATCTTTAATTCCCGTCGCACCGGTTTCACTGATTAAAGATTTAACAATATTTTCAATTTCTTCGGCACTCAATTGTTTTGGTAAAAATCGACTTATAACATCTATTTCATCTTGCTCTTTATCAGCTAAATCCTGACGATTGCCTTCCTTATAGATACGGATTGATTCGTTACGTTGTTTAATCATCGTTTGCATCATTGCCAACAAATCGGCATCTGATGCCTTTTCCAAGCCTTTTCCTCTGGCTTCAACATCTTTTTCCTTTTGGCCTGCTATTATCAAACGTACCGCACTCACGGTTTTCATATCTTTACTTTTCATTGCTTCTTTCAGGCTATTTTGCAAATCATCTCTCAACATTTGTTATATGCTCCTTTAATTTTGAGTTATATCTTCCATACTTAATTTTACTTTACGAATCGTTATGTCCGGATTATCGGCGACAATACGGAATAATACGCTTGTATTAGGGTTCATCGCTTGCATCGGTAAAAGTTCTATTATTTCGCTTTCAACCTCGTCTTCATCATTAATGAATGAAGCTTTGACAGGTAATGACTTTACGACATTTTTTCCGCTGTTATATAGTCTTCCGGTAATTTCAACGGCGTACTTGTTTCCGTAGTCAAGTTCTTTTAACTGCACATCACGGAACAAAATATTTTGACCGTTATATACACTTTCCACTCCAAATCTGGTATAAACTTTTTCCATTTCCGGTATACTTGCTACAATTTTGTAGCGATTCTGATAAGCCAAATATACTGCTAAAATTATACTTAATGCCAATAAAAAGGCAATAACGGTATAAACCGAGATAAAGTTTAGGTAGAAATGGCGGATTTTTTCCAAGACAGACATTTTTTCTACTGCATTTTCGCCGGCAAACAGATTTTTGGTATCGTGTGATAAGCGGCTGAACATGGCATTAATATCGTCATTTTCCGTTTTTTTGTCTTCTGTATTGAGAGTGGCGGAATTTTTTCCTTCCGGTTCCATTTTATTCACATCTTCGGGAAAAACCATCCATACATTACCACACTCGGCACACTTGAATTTTTTTCCGCCCATCGGAACACGAGTATCGGAAATATTATACACAGAATTACATTTTGGACAACTTATTAACATATTAACCTCTTTTTTTTACACTATATTCCAAAAATATTGATAAGCAATCAAAAAAAATATTTTATTAAGC
>OMQI01000160.1 GCA_900313185.1 uncultured Rhodospirillaceae bacterium | reverse complement strand
AATCGGCGATATTGAGAAATTCAGTATCGTCGATTTTCCTAATAAGATGGCCGTTGTTGTTTTTATGCAGGGTTGTCCGTGGCGTTGCCCGTTTTGCTATAATCAGTCGTTACAGAATCCGAATGCGCCAACCGAAGCCTCTTGGGATAATTTGATACATTTATTGGAACATCGCAAGGGAATTATCGATGCGGTTGTTTTCAGCGGGGGCGAGCCTTTGTTACAAGACGGTCTGCCGCAAGCCATGGACACGGTTAAGGCTATGGGATTCGCGGTTGGTATGCACTCCGGAGGATATCGTCCGGAAGCCTTGCGTAAAGTTATCGATAAGGTTGTTTGGGTAGGTTTTGATATCAAGGCACCTTTACGAGAAGCTCGCTATAAAGAGGCCACTGGTGGTATTGCGCAGGTTGAAAAGGTAAAAGAAAGCCTGCAAATTTTGTTAAGCAGCGGCATACATTTTGAGTGTCGTACAACCTGTGACCCGCGAATTTTGAGCGTGGAAGATATTTATAAAATTGCCGATGAACTTGCGGACTTGGGAGTTAAAGAATACTATATTCAAAAATATCGCCCGATTGAGAGTGATAAGACGACACAAGATTCCGATTGCGAAAAGTTTTTCAAAGATGAAAAATTGCTTGCATATTTGAAAGATAAATTCGCGGTATTTGATGTAAGGAAGTAATTTATGCCGAGCTTAGCGGAGATATTTGCGGTTTTCTTCAAAATAGGAATGTTTACATTCGGCGGCGGCGGAGTGATGATTGCCTGGATACAGGATGAACTTGTTCGCAAAAAAAAATGGCTGAAAGATGAAGATTTTCTCTATTTTTATGCAATTGCTCAATGTACTCCGGGAATTATTGCCATCAATGTTGCCACCATGGTCGGGTATACCTTACGCAAAAAAGCCGGAGCTATCGTATCTACGATTGCGGTCATACTACCGTCGATAATGGTAATTTTGCTGATTGCTTCACTATTGCCGGATATTACAACAAACGTAACCATTATGCACGCTTTCAACGGTATCAGAGCCTCGGTCGTAGCCATTATTACCAACGTTGCCGTAAATATGCTGATTAACAACGTAAAAGATTGGCGTGGCAGAAGCATATTTGCTTTAGCATTTTTACTGTTAATTATATTTGCCATATCGCCGGTAACAACGGTTATATTCGGTTGCGCAGCCGGTATATCGGCTCAAAAGATTCCGGTCGGGAAAAAGGAAAAAATATGATATACTGGCAACTGTTTTATGAATTTTTGACCATCGGATTGGTTGCCATCGGCGGCGGTTTGGTTACTATCCCTTTTTTAGCGGATTTAAGCGAAAAATTCGGTTGGTTTTCTCTGGATGAACTCACCGATATAATTGCAATTTCCGAAATCACTCCCGGTACAATCGGGATTAACGTTGCAACTTTTGCCGGCTTCAAAACCGGAGGTATAATCGGCGGAATTATCGCAACTTTGGGATTAGCCCTACCAGCTTTTATTATCTTGCTGTTTTTCAGTAATTTTATACTGAGATACAAGTCAAACCCCACCTTTCAGAGTATATTATTCGGTATCCGTCCGGCGGCGATAGCTCTGATTTTGTATGCGGGATTGGTAATTGCCAAATTATCACTTACCGAATGGAAAACTCAACTTTTATCGCTTATTTTGCTGATATTGAGTTTTATAATCAAAAAATCACCGATTTTTTACATTGCCATCAGTGCCATTGCAGGAATAATCTTTGAAATGTAATAAGAAAGGTTCTCGTTTGAGAACCTTTTTTACTACTCAAAATCCCGTATTTTTTCCCGCATTTCACAGAAATAAAACACAAAGAAATAGAGAGACGCCGCATATACGGCAATCATGTAAAGTGATGTCAATATAGCCAGAATCAAAGACCCCAATGCCCCCAGATGGAAGTAATCAATGGCGACTGGCATCAAATTCGCAAAATGCGCGCCAATTACGATAAATATCGTCAATGCCAGACCTCCGAACAGACACCAGAGAATATGCTTGGTCTTATACAGACTCAATCGCATATAAATCAGCCCCAAAGCCAAACAGATACCACACGTTGCGCAGACCGACATCAGCTTATAATCCGCAACAGGCAACCCGATGGTTGCGCTTTCAATAACGGCCAAAATAGCGGTCAATACCACTACGGCCAAAAAAATAATTTTTTTATCCATAATTCCCATAATTTAATGCTTCTGTACCTTTAATATCACAAATTTTACGATTTTGCAATAAAAAAACTAGACAAAAGATAAAAAATATGTTATAAAGATAGTGTTGTTGAATTAAAAATTATGGACTTATGAAGAAACTTATTTTTGGAGTGCTTGCACTCGTTGTGCCTATGACACTGGTATCCTACACCATGCACTTTGTAGGAAATATAGTTGTCACTATATTAGGTATTATGACCATGTGTGCGATGGTTGCCTATACCGTCAACAAGTTCCGTCTGATTGGTCATAGAGGTTACAAAAATATGACTAATTCTCTCGGTTATGCCTCTCTGGGGAATGTTTGTTGGACATTCGGTTATATGTTTTCCATCTTCTGTGGTGCAAAAATTTTCGTTAACGGGTTTAATCCGGATCCCTGCCGGTTCATTCCTTTGGTGGCACTTATAGTGTATATATGCGGATTGGGTATCATTGCCTGCACCATCTGTCTGCTGAAGGAGAAAAAAATTGACATGGACCGTAAAGCATTAATGGTATTCATTTCATTGTTTTTGTTATGTATTGCCATTGGTTGCTGTAGCGAGATTTTTAAAATTATGCAAGATACAGAATCGCTATCTATCTTGTTGATACTATCGGCAGGAGGCGCTTCGGTAGCAAAATACAGATTAACAAAGCACAATGGTTGGGAATACGCTTAAAACAACATTTACCTTCGATTCGCCTAAAAAACGAATCGAAGGTATTTTTTTAGTCTTTTTTCCGTTTATAACTTTGATTTTGTGCTTTGTGTTTTTGTGCTTTTAAGCTATATTTTTCGGTAATTGAAATGTAATTTTAAAGAGGAAATAATGACTGATTTAACTGAAGAAGATTTTGTTAAAGGAGAACAGGAATATAATGCCGATTCCATTAAGGTTTTACGTGGACTCGATGCCGTACGTAAAAGACCGGGAATGTATATCGGTGATACTGATGACGGTTCGGGTTTGCACCATATGATTTACGAGGTTCTGGATAATGCCATTGATGAGGCATTGGCAGGTTTTTGCGATAAAACAGTGGTAATTTTAAATCCGGACGGTTCGGCAACCATTCGTGATAACGGACGTGGTATGCCGGTTGATACCCATAAAGAAGAAGGTGTTTCTGCTGCCGAAGTTATTATGACCGAATTGCACTCCGGCGGTAAATTCGATAATAACTCTTATAAAGTTTCCGGCGGTTTGCACGGTGTGGGCGTTTCGGTAGTTAATGCTCTTTCCACTTGGTTAAAATTACGTATTTGGCGTAATGATAAAGAATATGTCGCCGAATTTGCCGACGGTAATGTTATTGACCATGTACATGTTGTAGCCGATGCTCCGAATCGTCACGGCACCGAAGTAACTTTTTTGCCGTCCCCGAAAACTTTCACACAAGTAGAGTTTAATTTTGAAACTTTGGAACGTGCCATCAGAGAAAAAGCATTCTTAAATTCCGGCGTTTATCTTAAATTGATTGATAATAGAGGTGCCGAACCGAAAGAAGTCGATTTCCATTATGAGGGTGGTTTACAGGCTTTTGTTAATCATTTGAATAAATCAAAAGCACCTTTGCATGAAAGCCCTATCAGCATCAGCGGAGAAAATAACGACATTACGGTAGAAGTTGCCATGCAATGGACTAATTCGTATAACGAATCGATGCTGTGCTTCACCAACAATATTCCGCAAAAAGACGGCGGTACTCACTTGGCCGGTTTCAGAGGTGCTTTGACACGTACCATTAATAATTACATTCAAGAAAACGGTTTACTCAAAAAAGATAAGGACATTATTACCGGTGAAGATATGCGTGAGGGTTTAACTTGCGTATTGTCGGTTAAAGCTCCGGACCCGAAATTTTCTTCGCAAACCAAAGATAAACTGGTTTCTTCCGAAGTTCGTCCGGTAGTTGAAAGTGTTGTCGGTGATAAATTAAAAGAATGGTTGGAAGAACATCCGGCCGAAGCTAAAGCTATTGTCGGTAAAATCGTTGAGGCTGCCTCGGCTCGTGAAGCAGCAAGAAAGGCTCGTGAGCTTACACGTCGTAAAGGTGTTTTGGATATTGCTTCGTTACCTGGTAAATTGGCTGATTGCTCTGAAAAAGATCCGGCATTGTCTGAAGTATTCATCGTTGAGGGTGATTCCGCAGGTGGTTCCGCCAAACAGGGACGTGACCGTAAATATCAAGCAATTATGCCGCTTAGAGGTAAAATTTTGAACGTTGAACGTGCCCGTTTTGATCGTATGTTGAGTTCTGCGGAAATCGGTATGATGATTACCGCTTTCGGAACCGGAATCGGACGTGATGACTTTGATGCCGATAAGTGCCGTTATCATAAAATCATTATTATGACCGATGCCGATGTTGACGGTGCACACATCAGAACTTTATTACTGACGTTCTTCTATCGTCAAATGCCGGAACTTATCCGCCGCGGTTATGTATATATTGCTCAACCGCCTTTGTATAAGGCCAAACGTGGTAATTCGGTGATTTACATTAAAGATGACCGTGAAATGGAAGATTACCTCATTCACGGCGGTTGCGAAGATGGTTATTTGCAAACAGCTAACGGAGAAAAGCTCATCGGGCAAGATTTGATTTCCTTTGTTGAGAGCACTAAAAAAGCCAACGCAATGATTAAGGCCTTGACCTTAAAGGCACCGGAGAAGATTGTTGAGCAGTTGGCTATTTGCGGTTTGTTTGACCATAACATTTTATCCGATAAAGCTCGTTTAAGTGAAGAAATGAACAAGATGGCAGCTCGTTTGGATACTTTGGAAGCCGAATATGATCGTGGTTGGAAGGCCGAATTTAATGAAGAAGGAAGTATCGTGTTTTATCGTGTATTAAGAGGCGTTCGTGAAGAACACATTATCGGTGCCAATATTTTGGAAAGTCCGGAAGGTAAAATCCTCAACGATATGCACGATTTCCTGACCGCCAATTTTGCTTCGTCGTTAAAATTAATGACCAAATCATTAGGCGAGAAGCGGGTTGACGGACCGGTAACTTTGATGAATGCGGTTACCGCTGCCGGTAAGAAAGGTATTTCAATCCAACGCTATAAAGGTTTGGGAGAAATGAATCCGGAGCAGCTTTGGGAAACCACTTTGGATCCGGAAGCCCGTTCGCTGTTACAAGTTAAAATCGACAGCGTTGAAGAAGCTGACGAAGCATTTTCTACCTTGATGGGTGATGTGGTGGAACCACGTAAAGAGTTCATTCAGGAAAATGCCTTAAAGGTTCAAAACTTGGATATTTAATATTCACACTTATAACGAAAAATACCGGATTTCCATCCGGTATTTTTGTTTGCATTAAGTAATATTAATCTACCCCGATTACCTCACGACGCCCGACGTGATCTTGCTTGGTTACAACTCCTTCACGCTCCATCCTCTCTATTAAATTGGCGGCACGATTATAGCCGATACGCAGTTTTCTTTGAACATAACTGATAGAAGCTTTTTTATCGGTTCTGACCACCTCAACGGCTTGTCGATATAAGTCTTCTTCGGAACCGTCGCTGCCCATTTCGCCTCTATCAAATACCGGACCGGTATCTTTGGTATTAAGTTCACCGGCCGTAACTTCTGCAACATATTTAGGTTCACCCTGTTCCTTAATAAATTCGACCACTTGCTCCACTTCCTCATCAGGCACAAAACAGCCGTGAACACGACGTGGTTTACTTCCCGAAGCCACAAACAACATATCACCTCGTCCGAGTAATTGTTCAGCACCTTTTTCACCGATAATCGTAGTACTGTCAAACTTATTGGTTACGTGGAAGCTGATACGACTCGGGAAGTTAGCTTTAATCACACCGGTAATAACATCAACCGATGGACGTTGTGTAGCCATAATAAGGTGTATACCGACCGCACGTCCCATTTGTGCCAAACGCTGGATAGCTGCTTCCACTTCCTTACCGGCAACCAACATCAAATCTGCCATTTCATCCACCACTATTACGATGTACGGCATCGGCGAAGTATCTATAACCTGCTCCTCATAAATAGGCAAACCTGTTTCCTTATCAAATCCGGCCTGAACAGTCTTTTTCATCTCTTTGCCGGACTTATTCAATTCCGTCATTTTCTTGTTGTATCCGACAATATTACGGACATTCATCAACGCTAAAGAACGGTTACGATTTTCCATCTCTTGTACCGCCCATTTCAAACCGACCACCGCTTTTGCCGGATCGGTGATAACCGGCGTTAACAAATGCGGAATGCCGTTATACATGGAAAATTCGACACACTTCGGATCAATCATAATAAATTTACATTGATCGGGGTTTAATCTGTAAAGCAACGATAAAATCATTGAGTTAACACCAACTGATTTACCGGAACCGGTTGTTCCGGCTACCAAAAGGTGAGGCATACCCGCCAAATCGGCATAAACGTGCTGGCCGCCGATATCTTTACCTAGAGCAACCGTTAAAATATTTTTACTGTCGGTAAATTCCTTGTCCTCAAGCAATTCTCGTAAACCCACGGTTTGACGTTTTTCATTCGGCAACTCAATTCCGATTGTACTCTTGCCGTTAACCACCGCCATTCGCACCGAACCAACGGCCATCGAACGGGCTATGTCGTCGGAAAGGCCGATAACCCGAGCCGTACGAGTACCGGATTTAGGTTCCAGCTCATACAGAGTTACCACCGGCCCCGGACTTACTTTAACAATCTGACCTTGAATATTAAAATCGTTTAACACGTGTTCAAGTTGCATAGCTCTTTGTTTCAGAATATTTTCATCAAATACCATTCCGGTGGCTTCCTTAGGCGCAGAAAGCAAATTAATATCCGGTAATGTATAAGTATCGCTATCAATCTTTTTTCTTATTGTTTTATCTTGTGTGGACTTTTGTTCTTGAATTATCCCAGAGCTCATATTTTTTGGAGCTTTATTCGGAACTTCCAAAAGTTCTTCCTGTTTTGATTCTGCCACTGTCGTTTTGGCAGGCTTTTCAGCATCCCCACCTTTTTTCGTAATCTTTCGGTTATTTTGATTGGCAACTTCCTGTTCATTCATAAAATCAAAAGTCGGATTAAAACTGTTGCTTTTAATGTTATTGGAACTGTCCATACTTTCACTGGCGGACAGCATACTTTGCGGTATTTCAATGGTCAGGTTGGAACCGACAGCCATAGATTGATTTTCCATTCCAGTTCCGTATTGCGAATAAGAATTTGTCGCCCCTAACGCCGTAGAAGTGCGTAAATTTTGCGATGTTACATTTTCAGTCTTAGTAAATGACGGTTCTCGGCGAACATTAAGAACCGATGCATTCTGTGTTTTGTTTTGCAAATAGCGAGGATTTATCTCTTTAAATTCACGCAAACTGCGAATATTCAAAATTTTCTTAAACATGTCCGAACATAAACGACAAACCGAGCATATTCCGTTCCATATCAGCTTAAACATGTAAAACCAGCGTTTATGAGTTATTCCGGCGGCAAAGTTAAAGGAAATAAAGCTGACAAATAAAAGTATACCTTCTAATATTATCGTGTTGTACGGCATATTCAAACGATTAATATATGTATTTATAGGGCGACTCAAAGCCAAACTCCAATCGCCGGTAAGATTGTGCGGAAAATTAAAATGCCCCAAATATTCGCTCAGAGTTAAATCGATAAAGCACGATAAACTTAACACTCCGACAAACCAAGCAAATATACGTGTTTTGTATTCCGGAAACGAGCAATAGCGATATAAAGAATATCCCCAAAATATAGGTACTAACAAAAAGACTATCAATGCTATACCGAAAGTGCTTAAAACCGCATCAGCAGCGGTTGCTCCGAATAATCCCAAAAAATTGTGTACCTCTTGCGTTGAAGTTGTAACCTTATTAAATGACGGATCTGCTGCATCATAGTCCGCCAGTGCCGCATAGACCAATATCGGCAATATCATAAGCAATATTCCGAATACTTTACACCACAAAACAGAAATCCACGATTTTCGTTCTTCTTTTTTATTTGTCTTTTTACCCATATTATCCTCAAAATTCCCAAGAATCCCAGCCTTAGAGATTGTAGCGCAAAATACTCAATAAAATGTTAAAATGCCCGCAAATAACCTACCATTTTGTTAACAAAAAACAGAGTAATTGTTGACATTTTAATATGCTGTATTATACATAGGCTGAACAAATTTTAAGGAAGGATTTTATGAAGTACGCTTTTGTATTTCCGGGACAGGGTTCCCAATTCGTCGGAATGGGAAAGGAATTGTCCGAGAATTTTGCCTCAGCCAGAGAGGTTTTTCAAGAAGTAAACGAGGCTCTTTCGCAAGATTTATACAAGATTATGGTTGACGGACCGGATTCCGAACTTATGATGACCGCCAATACACAACCGGCATTGATGGCTTTCTCATTGGCTGTAGTCAGAGTTTTGGAAAAAGATTTCGGCGTTGATTTTACTAAAAAAGCAGCCTATGTTGCCGGCCATTCCTTAGGTGAATATTCTGCCGCTTGTACTGCCGGCGTTTTCTCATTGAGCGATACGGCAAAGCTGTTGCGCCTGCGTGGTGATGCGATGCAAAATGCCGTTCCGTTCGGAGTTGGCGGTATGGCAGCAGTTTTAGGACTATCATACAAAGATGTCGGTGCACTGGTGGAAGCTTGCTCAAACGGAAAAGATGTTTGTGTAGCTGCCAATGATAATTCTGACGGACAGGTAGTTCTTTCCGGCTCGATGGCAGCAATAGACCGAGCAATAGACATAGCTCCGGAATTTGGAGCCAAAAGATGTGTTAAATTAGCAGTGAGCGCTCCGTTCCACAGCCCGTTTATGGCACCGGCTGCCGAAGCAATGGTGCGTGCATTTATGGAAGTTGAAGCAAATGATGCTAAAATTCCGCTAATCGCCAATGTTTTGGCAGAACCTATAACCAATCATAAGGAAATAATCAAGCACTTGATTGAACAGGTCACCGGAACTGTCAGATGGCGTGAAACAATGATGTTTATGCAACAACAAGGAGTTACCGATTTAGTTGAACTCGGTGCCGGAAAGGTGCTTTCCGGTATTGCTAAACGCAGTTATAAAGAAATTAATTCAATATCCGTCGGTTCGGTTTCTGAAATCGAAGAACTGGCGAAAAATCTATAACGAAAGGAGAACAAAAATGTTCAGATTAGATGGAAAAGTTGCTTTAATCACCGGTGCCGCCGGCGGTTTGGGACACAAAATTGCTCATACTTTACACAATCAAGGTGCTATTTTGGCACTTACCGATATGAATGCCGAAAGATTGGAAGCTTTAAAAAATGAAATCGGTGAAAATGTGGAATGCTTTGTAGCAAACCTCACCGATGCTGAAGCCGTAAAAAAATTGGTTGCCGAGTTTGAAGAGAAAATGGGGCAAATTGATATTCTGGTTAATAATGCAGGCTTAACTCGTGATAACTTATTTATGCGTATGAGTGACGAAGATTGGCAATTGGTACTGGATGTTAACTTGTCTGCCGGCTTCAAATTGGCACGTGCTGCAGTCCGTGGTATGATTAAACGTCGTTTCGGTCGTATCATCGGTATTGCTTCGGTGGTAGGTGTTATGGGAAATGCCGGACAAGCAAACTACTCTGCTTCCAAAGCCGGAATGATTGCCATGAACAAGTGTTTGGCTCAAGAAGTCGGCTCTCGTGGTGTTACGGTTAACTCAATTGCACCGGGGTTCATTCGTACTCCGATGACAGATGTTTTGCCTGATGATGTTAAGGCAGCATTGCTCGCTAAAATACCGGAAGCAAAACTCGGTGAAGCTCAAGATATTGCCAATGTAGTAGCATTCCTTGCTTCCGATGAGGCACAATACATTACCGGTCAGACGATTCACGTTAACGGCGGTATGGCAATGATTTAACAAATTGCCATAGTCA
Source organism: uncultured Rhodospirillaceae bacterium (assembly GCA_900313185.1). Lineage (GTDB taxonomy): Bacteria > Pseudomonadota > Alphaproteobacteria > RF32 > CAG-239 > RUG410. The sequence goes on along the minus strand of OMQI01000160.1, from coordinate 9,290 downwards.
TAAATTAAAAAAGCCGGATAAAAAATATCCGGTTTTTTTAATTCTTATTATTAACTTATTTCTGCAGTGCCACATATATTTCGTGGGCGCTTTTTGCTTGGCGAATCTTCTGACAAATCTTTTGATTTTTCAAAGCACGTGACAACATTGCCAATGTTTGCAAATGATCATTTCCGCTGTTTTCCGGTGATACCATCAATGCAATAATATCCACACCTTGCGAATCCACCGCATCATAATCAAGAGGAGAATGCAAACGAGCCACCATCGTAAAGACTTTTTTCAGCCCTTCAATTCGGGCGTGCGGATATCCGACTCCGTTACCGTAACCGGTTGAACCTAAATTTTCCCGCTCCAAAATCGCCTCAAAAACAGCATTTCTATCAAGCGAACATTTATCGGCAACAACCGTAGCCAATTGTTCCAACAAATTTCTCTTGCTGTCGGCGTTTAAATCCGCCAAAATCATATCTTCTGATAAAATGTCAGAAATTTCCATAACCTAAGCCTTATAATGTTAAAACGTTATTCTGCCGGTTCCACCCAACCGATGTTGCCGTCCTTACGACGATACACCATACTGATGCGATTGTTGGCACTGTTGCGGAACATCAATGCGCATTCATCGGCCAAATCCATATACATAACTGCTTCGCTGACCGTGCAAACTTTAATATTGGCATCGGTTTCGGCAATAGTTAACGGTGCGGATTCATCAATGCTCATTTCATCTTCGGTTTCCGTCAACGGGAAAACAGATTCGTGAGCCATTTCAACCATACCTGTTTTGCCTTTATGGTCGTTCAATTTATTTTTTTGACGACGCAAACGAGTAGCAATATGCTCATTAGCATTATCAAAAGCAGTATAAGGATCAGCACCGATACCGGTACCTTTCAAAACTATATTTTTCGCCGGATGAACGGTAACTTCGGCACGAAAATCTTCACCGTCCAAAGAAAAATAAACACTGCTGCCAATCGGAGCATTAAAATATTTGCTGACAGAAGCTTCCAAACTTTCTTCAACACGCTTGCGCAATCTGTCACTAATATCAACCTGTTTTCCTGATAATGTAATATTCATAATTTACCTCATTTGTTAGTTATTACGGCACCATCGCCATTTTATTTATTTTACTGTCTTATATTATATCAACTTTTAATCAAAAGTAAACAATCTTGTTCTCTTATAATGAGAAATTATCACCCAAATATACTTTTCTCACATCTTCATTGGCAACAATATCTTCCGGAGTTCCTTCCATCAACACGGTACCCGAGTGTAATATATATGCTCTGTCGATAATATCCAAGGTTTCACGGACATTATGATCCGTAATTAAAACTCCCAGACCTCTGTTTTTAAGTTGTGAAACTAAAGTTCTTATTTCATTTACCGCTATCGGATCAATACCGGCCAACGGTTCATCCAACAATATAAAACTCGGTTTGCAAGCCAAAGCTCTGGCGATTTCCAAACGACGACGTTCACCGCCGGAAAGAGAAAGAGCCGGAGATTTACGCAAGTGAGCAATCGAAAACTCGTTCAAAAGTTCTTCCAAACGATTTTCACGACTTGCTTCATCATCTTCCACAACCTCTAAAATTGCTTTTATATTATCCTCAACGCTTAATGTTCTGAAAATTGAAGATTCTTGCGGCAAATAGCCGATTCCCATCTTTGCTCTTTTATACATAGGCATTGCGGTAATATCCTGACCGTTTATGTATACATCACCGTAATCCGGTGTAATCAAACCCGTAACGCAATAGAAACAAGTGGTTTTTCCGGCACCGTTCGGACCCAACAGGCCCACCGCTTCGCCTTTTTTTACGTGCAATGAAACATTTTTTAATACCGTGCGTTTTTTATATTTTTTGCCTATATTAAAAACTTCCAAAACATCGACATCATTTTTTTGTTTTATTGCCATTGCTTGCTTTCCTTACTTTATAAAATGTTCCTCGAATCCGTCCGCCGGTGTTTTCATCACCTGTTATACGGCTCACCGATGTCAATAAATCCGTTTGAGCGTGCGCACCCTCTATAAAATTACCGTTTTGTTCTATACGCACATTATCAAATAACTCAACCTTATTTTCCTTAGGATTATATACCCCTTTGTCACCTTTGGCACTTCCTTTCGGGGTATCCACATATACCTTACCGACAGCAACTGCTTTTACCAAATCGCCCTTACCGCCTTTATCCAAATATGCAGTAATTTTTTCAGCCCTTAAAGTATTTTCACCTTGTTTAATTGTAACGTGACCGGTTTTACGAGGTTCGGTCGAGAAGTTTCCGAAAAGCTGAACCTCTCCGACTTGCGGATAATAATGTCCTTCTTTACCGGTAGCCGTTTCATTCGGAGTTACTATTTTGACATTACCCAAAGCAATCACTTTACGCATATCTTTTTTGCCGGTAGTATCTGAATAAGCAGTGATTTTTTTGGCATACAATACATTGTTACCCTGATGAATACTGACATATCCTTTTCCGGATTTATCACTTTTTTCGCTTCCGTAAAGCACTATTTCGCCGATTTGCGGATTGTAATATCCTTCTTTTCCCGTAACTGTTTCTTTTGGCGTTTTAACCACCACATTACCGAAAGCCTCGGCACGTACCAACTCTTTTTTACCGCTTTCCGTAAAATAAGCAATTATTTTATCAGCAAACAGTCTTTTATCATTTTGCGAAAAACTGGCTTTTCCGGTTGAAACAGTCTTATTTTCGTTTTGATAAATCACTGTTACATCATTGGCGCTCAAAGTACTGCCTTTGCTGTTGATTCTATTATATCCTTTCAACGTCAGAATTTCTTTACCCTTATCATAAGTAAATGCCTTTGCCGTCAAATTACCCCATTCGCCTTTGGCTTTTATATCCTTTTCACCCCAACCGTATTCATTACCGAAATCATAATTCGCCTCTTCCGAAGTTATTACAGTATCATTATTGACTACGGCACGAACATCCGAGGACAAATTCAATACATTATTATTTTGATTAAAAAAACCTTCGCTGGCGGTAATTTCGGCAACACCGCTATCGGTAGGAATACTACCTCGAGGATTTACTATTTTCATCAATTTCGAACCGGGAGAAGTTTCATCAACACTGTCTGCAACAATTTTGTTTACTCTGTTTTTGTTGTCAGTAGAATTGAAAACCGTTTGTTCTATATGGAGTTTTTCCATTTCTCCTTTGCGGGGAACGGTAATATTATCCTGCAAATCCACACTTTTACGAATATTCGGTATAACTACCATTACCCCAAGCAATGCTGCCGCCACACAAGGAAGCGTCAGCTTAAACAATCTCCGCCACGATACGGATTTATGCTGCATACCTGTATCTGACAGCTCAAAATTTTGCTTATTATCAAAATACGAATCTATTTTTTTTGAATCAAACATATATTAACTGACTCCGGCTTTTAAGCAATCGTGAATATGTATAATTCCTATCGGTTTTTTGTTTTCGGTCACAAACATATTGGTAATACCACGACCGGTTGTATTCATAACATTAACCGCCTCGGCAATCAAGGCATCGGCATTTATGGTACGTGGATTTTTAGTCATAACTTTACAGACATTCTCGGTAATTAAATCAGGTGACATCCAGCGGCGCAAATCACCATCGGTTATCATTCCTTCCAGTTCACCTTGTTCATTTACAATACCCACACAACCGAGCATTTTTTCAGACATTGTCATTAAGGCATCCTGCATAATAGCATTTTTCCCAATTAACGGCATTTCATCCCCGGTGTGCATAATATCTGAAACGTGGCGCAAAATAGAGCCCAACTTTCCTCCCGGATGGCGCAGTTTAAAATCTTCTTCGGTAAAGCCCTTGCGCACCATTAAATCTGCCGATAAAATATCTCCCATAACCAATGTTGCGGTTGTCGAGGACATTGGAGCAAGACCGAGCGGACAAGCTTCTTTATTATCCGGTAACAATAAAACCAAATCACTGTTTTTACCAAGCGAGCTATCCTTATTTTTGGTAATAGCTATCAACGGAATGGAAAAACGACGGCAATACACCAAAATATCGGAAAGTTCTTTAGATTCACCACTGTTAGATATGGCGATAACCACATCGTCTGCGGTTATCATTCCCAAATCTCCGTGACTGGCTTCGCTCGGATGCAAGAAAAAAGCCGGCGTTCCGGTCGATGCCATCGTGGCGGCAATTTTACTGCCGATATGACCTGATTTCCCCATTCCGGTAACGATTACACGTCCTTTGGTATTTTGCAACAAATCCAGTGCTTTGCTCAAAGTTTCATCCAAGTTATTTTCCATAACCTTTAACGCTTCTATTTCACGATTTATGGTTTGCTTTGCAACTTCAATATCTGAAATGTTCATTACTGTCGTTCCTCCCTAAAAACATAGATAAATCATAATTTTTTTTATAAAATACGCAAGTATTATTTACGCTTTATACTAGGCTTTTTGCTCCCATTTTCCACTGTCTGTTTGTTGCCAATAAAAAACTTCGCAACCGTCAGCTTTATATTTTTTCCATAAATCTCGTGCTTGAGTTAAAGCTTGTTCCGAATTACCGTCAAATATATTAAAAATTCTCTCATACGATGCCAATTCTGTTTCATCACATTCGGCACCTTCCGTAAGAAACAGAAATTGCGCCTGATTAGGATTATCGTTTTGTGAAGTCAGCCATATAGGTTGCTCGGCAGCAAAACCGTCTTTTTTACTGCCGTGAGGTAAAAAGCTTTCATCTTGGAATGTCCACAAATAGGAATTTATTGGTTCAATTCGTTCTTCCTTGCCGATTTTCACCACCGCACGTTTTCCGGACGCATATACTTTGATAAGTAACTTCGGCAACACTTCGTCTAAAGTTTGTTTTTGCAAATGGTAGAAATCAATGCGACTCATTTATCATCCTTCAAATTCAGAGTTATGGTATCGAAACCGTCTTCACCCACAAATTGCAAAATAACCTGTCCTTTAGCAGATGCTTCTTTGATTTTAACGGCTAAATCTTCAATACCGAATATTTTATGACCGTTTAATGTCTTAAATTTATCTCCTTCTCTAATACCCTTTGCTGCCGCCTCGGATTGTTCTTCCACACTTTCCACAACAACTTCTTGATTATTTTCGTCATAATTTACCGTCATTGCCAAAGGTTTTATTTCAGTACCGAATTTATGCCTGTATGAAGATTCCGGTTCACCTTTCTCTGTTTTTGGAGATTTTAATTCTTTTTCTTCAGGCATTAAGGCAACCGTAACTTTTAGCTCCTGCGGTTGATTATCTCTAAGCACGATAACCGGTAATTCGGTGTTCGGTGCCATTTGCGAAACCTGCAAAGAAAACATTCGAGGGTTGGTTAATTCCATATCCCCGACTTTAAGCAAAATATCACCGACTTTAAATCCGGCTTTTGCCGCCGGAGAATCTTCCGACATTGCCGTAACTACCAAATTATTTTTTTGCTCTGAGTTCTCAATGCGTACTTTCTGTACACCAACACCTATCCAACCACGCTCCACTTTACCGTTCTTTTTGAGTTCTCCAACAACCCATTGCACAATATTCGACGGAGTTGAGAAACCGACTCCCATATTATTACCGTCGGTAGAAAATATAGCAGTATTCATACCCACTACTTCGCCATCAGTATTAAACAGAGGGCCGCCGGAATTCCCTTGATTAATTGCCGTGTCCGTCTGTATAAAATTGTCATAAGGACCTTTTTCAATATCTCGTTCCTTAGCGGAAATTATACCAAGCGAAACGCTGTTGCCCAATCCGAAAGGATTACCGATTGCAAAAACACTGTTACCGGTTCTCACCAAATCGGAATCGGCAAAGCTTGCCGGCTTAAAATTATGCGGATTATCAACTTTTAAAAGTGCTATATCCGTTTTGGCATCGGTACCGATAAGCTTGGCATCATACTGTTCGTCTTCGGTTGTAATTATGGATATTTTATCGGCATTTTCAGCTACATGAGCATTGGTTACCACATAACCATCTTCGCTCAGCACAATACCGGCACCAAGTGCCTGTTTTTCAGCATTATCGGCCACAATTCCGATTACCGAATCATTAACCTCGGCAATCGTATCTTCCAAGCTCATTTCTTCAGCAAAAGCATTACAGGCAAATCCGCACAGGGCAATACTAAAAACAAGATATTTCAACATAACTCTTAATGTTTCTCCATTGAGTTGTTAAAAAATTTGAAAAATTCGGAATCCGGCGATAACACCAAAGAAGTATCATCATCGGAGAGCGACTTGCGATATGCATCCAACGAGCGGTAAAAATCGTAAAATGCCACATCTTGACCAACGGTTTTATTCCACAGTTCTACAGCCTGCTTATCGCCTTCACCTCTGGTAATTTGAGCATTCTTTTCTGCTTCGGCAACAATAATTGTGGCCTCTTTATCGGCTGTAGCACGAATATTCTGTGCCTGTTGCTGTCCTTTAGCACGAAATTCTTTGGCATCTCTTTGGCGTTCGGTTTTCATACGATCATTGATTGCTTGCATAACTTCAATCGGCAAATCGGCACGGCGAATACGCACATCTGCCACACTCACGCCGATTGCTTCGGCATCTTTTTTAACCGTGGCACTGATATCACTCATAATTTTGGTTCTTTTTTCTGAAAGCAACTCGGTTAATGTCACCTTACCTAAAACTTTACGAAGTGAGGAATTTACAATTTCCGCCAATTTTCCTCGCGCTTGATTTTCAGTACGAACGGTTTTATAGAATTTCAACGGATCAATAATTTTGTAGCGAGTAAAACTATCTACATCTAAACGCTTTTTATCGTTCAATACTACTTCTTGTGCCGGTGGGTCTAAATTCAGTAAACGTGAATCATAGAACACTACATTTTGCACAAACGGAACCTTAAATTTCAATCCGGCCTCTTTAACAACACGTACCGGCTCGCCGAATTGCAGAACAATTGCCTGCTCAGGCTGATAAACAATATATGCCGAGCTTAAAAACACTATTACCAATGCGGCAACAATCACACCCAATATATGAATTAAACCTATTTTATTCATCTTCTTACTCCTTTGCCGGATTTTTTGAATTTAACGACAGTACCGGCAACAGATTGCCTTTTTGTGACGGATCGATAATCACCTTATTGGCTTTTTTCAGAACATCCTCCATCGCATCCAAATACATTTTTTTGATTGTTACTTCTTTACCGTCTTTGTAAGCGGCATAAACCGAAGCAAAACGTTTAGCTTCACCTTCTGCCTTGTTAATCGTTGCCGCTTTATATGCTTCGGCATCTTGAGCAATTTGTGCCGCCTGACCTTTGGCTTTAGGCAATACTTCATTACGATAAGCTTCCGCCTCGTTTTTGAAACGTTCCATATCTGCTTTAGCACGCTGCACCTCATTAAAGGCATCAACAACTTCTCTCGGCGGGTCAGCTTTTTGCAATTTTACACGCACAATTATAATACCGGCTTTGAATTCATCTAAAACACGCTGTAATTCATTTTTGGTTTCATCTTCGACTTTACCACGATCTCCGGTAATAATCGGTTGCATTTCCGATTGGCCGACAATTTCACGTAACACCGATTGAGCCGCTACGCTTACAGTTTCATCCGGGCTACGAATACTGAACAAGTAATCTTTGGCGTCTTTAATTTTCCATACCACGGTCAAGTTAATATCCACAATATTTTCATCACCGGTCAGCATATGACTTTCGGTAAAGGCATTATTACGATAATCACGATTATCTGCAGAACCGAGATTTATGCTACGTTCTTGCGTAACATTCACTTTAATAACTTCTTCTATCGGAGCCGGCAAGTGATAGTGCAAACCGGCATCTGTGGTATAAACATATTTACCAAAACGCAAAACCACGCCTTCTTCACTCGGCTGAACCTGATAAAATCCGCTTAAAATCCACAAACCTAAAATTACCAGCAAGCCATATTTTATATATGAGCCCACACTTGCTTTCGGCCCATTGTTTATAATCTTAAAGCGACGTGACACAGAACGTCTGGACTTCGATGAACTGTCTTCAAAACCGAATTCATCATTATCGTTATCCCAAGGATTATTGTTATCTGCCATATTATTTCCTTTTCATTACAAATTTATTGGTATAAGATAATCCATAATTAAGTTAAATACAATCAACTATCAATTTATATCCACATACGGAGCTTTATATAATGGAAAAACAAATTATTGAGATTGTCAGCGAATACTATCCGCAGGAAAATATTATCGGTGTTAAAGTCATTAAAAACCGGATTATTATTGAAATATCGGGAATCACCGAAGATACAGATAAAACATCCGCACTGAAAAACAGACTGCAACAAACATTTTCTGAGTATAAATCATCGGTAATTTTCACTCAGGAAAAACAAGTTAATGTCGGTGTACAGGCAATTGAAAAATGGCATATTAACGGTGTAAAGAAAATTATCGGCGTGGCTTCGGGGAAAGGTGGTGTCGGCAAATCGACCACTGCGGTTAATCTGGCTCTGGCTTTAGCCAACAAAGGCAAAAACGTAGCATTGGTTGATGCTGATATTTACGGTCCGTCCGTTCCGACAATGCTCGGCTATGAAGGTGCGCCTTTGACATCTCAAGATGGTGAAAATTTTACTCCGTTTAAAGAATACGGGATACAATCGGTATCAATCGGTTCATTAATAGACCGCAACACCCCGCTGATTTGGCGTGGAGCCAAAGCCGGAGGCGCCATAGAACAGCTTATAACCCAAACCGCTTGGGATAATGTTGATATTATGGTAATAGATATGCCTCCGGGAACCGGTGATATTTTAATCACGCTCTCGCAACGTATAGATTTTGCCGGTATCGTGATTGTTTCCACTCCGCAAGATATTGCTTTAATAGATGCGATTAAAGGCGTAAATATGTTCAAAAAAACCGGCACACCTATTTTGGGAATTATCGAAAATATGAGCTATTTCATCTGTCCGCATTGCGGTAAGCAAAGCGATATTTTCGGCTCGCACGGCGCCCAGAAAACCGCCGAAAATATGGGGGAAACATTTTTAGGAGCAATTCCTCTCGAAATGGCTATCCGTGAAACTTCCGATAACGGCACCCCGATTGTGGCTTCCGCCCCCGACAGTCCGCATACTAAAGCTTATGAAAGTATTGCTGAGAAAATAATCGCCAAAATAGGATAAAAACCTCAGATGAATAATTGCATTATTTTTTATGCGATTATTGAATTTACTTATTCTTCGCCGTT
>OMQI01000162.1 GCA_900313185.1 uncultured Rhodospirillaceae bacterium | reverse complement strand
TGACGGTCTTTTTGAATATGCCTACAAAGGAGAAAAAGACGGGTATGTTTTGAATATTAATCTATTAGGCTTTTCCGATTTTCCGACATCTTTTGCAGATTGCGGTAATTCCGGTTGTTTTGGTAAAATTACGGAAACAGCAACCGGTAGAACGGAATATTTAAGATTTTTTTGTGAAGAATATAATGATGATTATACTAAAGTAACATGTTATGCCGGGTTGGGTGAGGAAGTTATTTTTGATAAAGAAAACGATAATAACTATGTGGTTCATGATTGTTCGGATAATACACAAAAGACTTTACGCTTTAATGTAAACGATTGTAACAAATGCTACTGCACTATGTATTGGTATGACGGAAATGAAAAAAGTGAGTCGGGGCATTATGGAATGTCGTGCAGAAAGGATGGAAATAAAGCACAGTGTTTTACTTATTACGGTTATGAGGCTTGGCGTGATTTCAAGAATGATAATGATGACTTCAAAAATTGCGTCGGATTGGATTTTTAAGCGTGTAGGCACTTAAAAAGGTTGCCTCGGTATTATAAAACTTTGTTTGCTTTTTCGGGAATTATTCGGGAATATTTTGGTAAATATTCGGAAATATTTTTAACGTTTAACTGTCTTCTTTATCGCCGACACAGGTCACAACAATTTCGGTATTTCCATTAAATCCTTTAATACAATCTTTTCCATTTTAGAAAATTCCGAAAAATCGGAAAAATCTAAAATGAAAGAACATGATAAAATGCTAATCGCAAAGAACGTTAAATCAGTACTTAATCATAATATTTTTACATACACCCGGGTTGGTTTGCCCTCGTGGGTGGTCATGGTCTGCCAAAAGGTAAAGCCTTATTTCTCATAAAAGCCGATTTAGTCGGTGGAAATATAAACTTTTTCGGTGCCGGCGGATTTTAAAACCTCGCAAATATGGGCGATTAGTTTGCCAGCGTTGCGGTGGCCGCGATAAGCCGGAAAGGTATATACAAACCCAATCCACGGCGACAGTTCCGGTGCGTCAATTTCATCTTGCGGTGCCAACGTGGCAAACGAAACCAACTTATCGCCATCAGTCAGCATATAAACTTCTGTTGAGTCCCCACACATCTGCTTTAATTTGTCATTTTCCAGCCAGTCGTGCAACAATTCCGCCGCCGACCAATCGCCTTTGCCGATTTCCTTTAGCCAATGCGCCTGATTTTCCGATTGATAGTATTTTATTACCTGCATTTTGACTCATACTTCATAGTTGCGATATTTACAAACTATAAACCTTTAAATATAACTTGCCAAGTACATAGTTCATAGTTTTGAAATTTTAAAACTATGAAGTTAGAAAAAATTTCCTCTTTTTAACTCATCAAATGTTATTGACTCCCAAAATTTCCGCGCTAATAATAGAACAGAAATAGAACATTAAAGAGATAGGAGAATATAAAATGCTACAGAAAATACTATCTAAAATATTTGTAATATCTAAAGCAGTTTTCAAAATATTTATTTATCTCATGGCGTTTTGTGGTTTGATGAGCATTTTTATGCGCAATATTGATTTAGTCGGCGATTGCGCAGATGACGGTGGTGTTTGGGATAAGGAATATAATTTGTGTCGTTTTGATTGTCAGTATACAGGAAAAGGTGATGGCTGTGTATTGCGGACTGATGGAGAGCTGGAAGAATACGTAAACGGGTACTGTAATAATGAGGGGAAATGGCTATATCGCTGTAAAATGGCTAAATTAGAATGGTCTAAAAGGCAACTCCGTGATGAAATGAATGGCATAAAGTCTGAAGCAAAATATACATTTCACGATTCTGATATAATATATGCCGATAAAATATTGGTAGAAAAGAAACAGCGAAAAATGTATTTAATAAAAAACGGGCAAATTATCAAGAAATATAAAATATCTTTAGGTTCAAATCCGATAGGGGCAAAGCAACAAAAAAATGATGGAAAAACTCCGGAAGGAAAATATGTTATTGAAATGCACAATCCCAAAAGCAAATTTCATCGTTCTTTAAGAATTTCATATCCTAACGAAGATGATAAGCAGTGGGCCAAAGAACATAATGTTTCTGCGGGTGGAGACATTATGATACATGGTTTTCCAAATTGGGCACCGAATTTTTTATTTAAATACATTCATAAATCAGATTGGACACAAGGTTGTATTGCTGTGACGAACGAACAAATTGAAGAAATTTGGAATTTGGTAAATGACGGTACACCTATCGAAATAAAACCATAATTAAAGGAATAAAATGCGGCAACACGTTATAGCATTGGTTGATTGCGACTGCTTTTTCGTTTCTTGCGAACGGAAAGATAATCCTTTATTGCAAGGAAAACCGGTGTGCGTTATGACCGGCGCAAGCAGTAAGGGCATAATCGTGTTGCGCTCGAAGGAAGCCAAAGCGCTGGGCATCAAAATGGGCCAGCCGTATTTTCAGGTCAAGCCGAACTTTCCGACTGCGATTTGTATTCCGGCTCGCCACCACCGCTATACCGAGATTTCTAAAGTTGTGATGGACACAATTAAGACTTTCAGTCCGGATGTGGAGGTAACCCAATAAAAAATCAAGATATAAATGAATATCTCACAACTGACAAAAGCATCGTTAAAATCGGAGTGTAAAAATAAATCCCTGTAACCAGCATATTCTACTGGACTTCTGCTGAAATCCAAGCATTGGTTGTATTGTAACGAAAGGAGCAGTCATGAAAACAGTTAAAATTTATATGGTCCGGAAGCCTTCAGACATCGACGAAGTAAAAGAGTTATGCCGGCGTTATGCCCTGCAAGCCGAAGAAGTGGTGGTAGTGGAAACGGTTGAATTACCGGCCGTTTGGTATGATGCTGTTTGCCTATACCCGCTGGATGATTACATTTTCCTATCCGGCAAGGGTGGCTACGATGACGAAAACCACCGCCAAGTGGTTGTCTTACAATGCCCCGGCAAGCCGACACTTTATTTTGACCCGTCCGGTTCTTCCTACTGCCGATACATGGGAGTTGAGCTATGAAAATGAAGCGATACGAGGAAATTGAGCCGAGCAACCGGACAACTTTTCGGATGTTGTATTATAACGCCGGTCGTACACTTACGCAAATAGAAACGCTGTTAAAGCAGGCCTACGGCAATCCGCTACCGATAAAGTCGCAGGACCGTTTATTCCGTGTGCGGC
>OMQI01000173.1 GCA_900313185.1 uncultured Rhodospirillaceae bacterium | reverse complement strand
TCTTTTCATAAGGATTATTTAAGTCATGAGGATAGGATTTTTTCATGGAAATATCAGTATTGCCAACGTCTGAGCCGCCATCATCGCTGTCACTGCACACACAAACCGATGAATTATCTTCAATAGTATTATCATTTTTATCTCCATGATGTTGTTTATATTTAGCAATTAGTAAAACTCTGTGATTTTTTATTTTTTGTTGATATTGTCTTATTCTCTGCAATATCATTTGTGTTATTTTTTTCATTTTATTAATTCCTATAAAAAATATAACTATTTTAATATACTGCTTGATAGCTTCATTCGATAAATCTCTTCGCTACTCAACAGATACTATTGCTCGAATGGCGATAGGTTTAATCAAATCACCATATTTTGCTTGCTAACAAAGGCTTTCTGCTCGATACTAAGCACCAAGTTTCATGACCTTCTGATTCATAGAACACGAAAATTTGAGTGACTCATAATGTGTGAATTTTTAAAAATGAAAAAATTTTGGAATCATTTAAGGATAAAATGCGTTATTTACTATATATGTTACATAGCTTATTTTTATTAGCTATTTATAATAAATAGTATAAAATCTACTGGATAGGCTATGTTAGTTAATGCTATACGCACGTAAGAAGGCCTGTCCAGAGTAGGCTTTTTTGGCGAAACTGAATAAAAATTCTTAGTGTTTAACTGCTTCTCATATAAAAATTTCACATGAACCAAGGTAGCCGGGGACCGCCCGTCATTTAAGTAAAATAGTGTTATTTCTCCTTTTTTATTGATTTATTAAGATTATATGCTTATGATATACGGCGTTGGGGTTTGCCCGAACTTCAACAAGGAGTCGTTATCCTTTAACTTCACGGGCAGAGGTAACTATTGTGTAAAAACAATGGATTACTATGTCGTAGGGCAGACACCGATATGGTGGATGCTCACAAAAATAAGGCTTGCACGAATATGTGAGCTACTTTACGTGAAGTTAGTAGTAACGACATCCACCTCCTATTTATTGGGCTGATTGGTGTTTGTTAGTGTTTAATAGGTTAATAGCAACTACATTTATCTCTTTTATATTATGTGTTGAATCTGTATCTGCATATGAGTTTGTTGCAACCATAACGAAAATTCAAGACGGGGATACTCTAAGCGCTACTGTTAATAACGAAGACACTAAAATCCGGTTACTAGATGTTGATTGTTTTGAAACCAAAAATAATACCAGAGCACGCTTACAACAGCAATATTATAGCGTATCTTATGATGAAATGCTTGAAAAAGGTAAGCAGTCAAAAAAAATATTAAAAAATTTGCTTAAAGACCATAGATATATCAGAATTAAATGGGAAAAGAGAGATAGTTTTGGTCGCATTTTAGGTAATGTATATCTTGATGACATTAAATCCGCCGGAGTAATTGATGTCAACCAATATATGCTTAAGATCGGCGGCTGTAACAAGTATTTACCAAAGAATGCAATGAAAAAAACAAAACATAATTAACTGATTTATTAGTAATTTACTTGTTTTTCTCCGATATTATATTGCAAAAATGAAAAAAATCATTTGACGAATCGTAACAAAAATGTTACGATTTAGCTATAAAAATGTTACGATTGGAGCAAAATATGTATAATAAACGTCAGGAACTGATTTTGGATTTTATCAAAGATAATCCGATGTGCAAGCGGGAAGATATTGAAAAATTTTTATCCGCGATGCATCAAGATGTTACGAAAATGACCATAACTCGTGACTTAAAAATGTTGATAAATGACGGATTGGTTGAAAAGTTCGGTTCAGCAAAGGCTACGGTTTATAAGGCTTTAAAACGTCTTGATGTTTTGGGAAAGATAGACGTTGAAACATACTTTATGCATGATCAGGATGAACGTGCACCTCAGGATATTCATTTTAACTTTGATATATATGCCGGTTTGAAAAATCTTTTGAATGATAAGGAAAAGGCAGAGCTTAAAGAGTTAAACGAAACATATTTAAGCAAAAAATCCGGACTTTCCCCGAAGTTATTACAAAAAGAATTTGAGCGTTTGACGGTTGAACTCGCCTGGAAATCATCGAAAATCGAAGGTAATACCTATACTTTACTCGATACAGAGCGCTTGTTAAAGGAGCATGTGTCAGCCAAAGGTAAGACATTGGAAGAAACCAATATGGTGTTAAACCATAAAAAAGCTTTGGATTTTGTATTAAAAGCTCCGGATCAGTATAAACAGCTTAATATTACAAAAATCGAAGACATCCATCGCTTGCTCGTTTCTGATTTGAATGTCGCAACCGGAATTCGTAACGGCAAGGTCGGAATCGTCGGAACAAATTACAAACCGTTGGACAATGCTTATCAAATTAAAGATGCGTTACAAGCTTTGATTGAAGTGATTAACCGGACGGAAAACCCAATAGAAAAAGCTTTAATTGCAGTCTTAATGATTGCTTATATTCAGCCTTTTGAAGATGGTAACAAACGCACATCGCGTATTTTAGGCAATGCATTGTTACTGGCCAATGACTACTGTCCGTTGTCGTATCGTAGCGTTGATGAAGTTGAGTACAAAAAAGCAATCATCATGTTTTATGAGCAAAATAACGCGACGTATTTCAAAAAGTTGTTCTTGGATCAATACCGACAAGCTGTAAAGAAATATTTTTAAGCTTGAATAACGATTTAATCCGGTTGTGAGTGGTTTTTATTTGTCGGATGTGTTCTTATATTTGTGAGCATGTCATAATAAAAGGTGCCGATACCCGAAAATACCGACACCTTTCACTCGATTGAGATTATGATTAGTCGAACAGACCTTTCATAATTGCGAGTACATGCAACGGAGCAAAGCATTCACCAAACGCATCACGAATAAGCTTATCGCTTGCCCATGTTGGTATCGGATAATCGTCAGGTAATCCAGTTACACGCAGTAATTCGAGCACGGTCAAAGGTCTTGCATCACTGTATGTACCATCCGGCAGTAATCTTCCCGGATGACAATTACGAAAACCCGACACTCCTTTTGAATCACAAAGAATTGTGTTACATGGTTCATTCCAAGCCTTTCTCTGAAAGCTACAGTGGAACTTTGCTTTGCTTGGTGTACCGTCGACATTAACCGGTTTCCATACTGGATTGTCGTGAGCCGAACAACCGGTCGGAGTATGTTTCATGACCTCGATTTGAGGTAATGCCCACATCGGTGCAACATGATATTTAATCCCGCTATCTTCACCACACTCAATTGATGGTAAATCTCCAATAGCGTCTTCAAGCGTGATTATCTCGTCAAAAAGCGTTGGCAACTCCCATGCCTTAGCTTTACGAGCTAAAATAATTGCGCGACGACGGTTTTGAGGAACGAAAAAATTTGCTGCATTCTGTACACCATAATGTACAATATAGCCCATTTTTCTAAGTTCTTCAACGATGTATTCTCCAACGATACGACCGTCATCCAGTTTAACTGTTAACATCTGTGGAACATTCTCAATGAGAATCCACTCAGGAACTGTGTACTTGATAAATTCAAGCGTCGGCTCAAAGAGATGACCTCGTTTGTCAGACGGATTACGTCTTGAGTTGCTTAATGTGTACGACTGGCATGCTGGACTCGCTATAACTCCCGTACAACCTTTCTTTTTATGAAGTCGTACAAGCTTTTTAAAGGTTTTTTTATCCCAAATATCGCCACAAACGACGTTACATTCGGGATAAAGTTCTTGCGCCCATTTAGCTCTTTGTGGCACAATTTCGTTGCTGACAGCAGCAACAAGACCAAGGTTTTCTTTCAAGTAGTACTCCCCAATTCCACAAGACTTGAAAAGAGAAGTGTAATAAATCGGTTCTTTCGGTTTTTGAAAATCCCCGATTATTTTTTTTATATAATTTTGCATGTTGCAAAACTCCATTTAATATTATTTTTATAAAAATTAGAGTTGGGTATCCTCATACCCGCAGAACAAAAATTTTTTGCTCTTATTATGAGGAACTGTTTAAAATCAGGGCTTTTAAAAATTTTTTTTAAAATTTGGTATGTATATCGATTAACCTTTTGAATCTACGAAAGAAAAAAATTACATTTTTAAAACCATATTTTTTGCATGATGCTGAATAAAAACGTGTACATTTTATAAAATTCGCGTTATAATTTGTTTAAATTTAAGTGTGATGCAATTTGTGATGCATTTAGCGAAAATCGGATGTAAGCAAAATGCAAAAGCAAGTAAAATCAACGCTTTTATAAAAATGGAGTGGACCCCATTGCCCGCTCCAATAACACAAGAGGCCACCGGAAGGTGGCTTTTTTGTGTTATTAGGAGAGGCGGGAAGAGGACCCACGAGAAAGTGGTCCGACTGCAAGCGAAAGCCGGAGAAAAACAAAAAACCTCAAAATGTTTTTTGTTGACGACGGGCGAAGGTTGCTTTTGAGCAAGCAAGCAACAGCGCCGCACAGCGAAAAAATCGCAACCGAGTGTCCGAAGCTTAAATTTTCCATAGAAAAAATAAAGAAAGTAAATTTAAGCAAGAAGACGGGAGTACGGCGGTCGGCAAAGCCGATAAGCGTAGTGTATGGAGCGAAGCGGAATAATCCCATTGCCCGCTCCAATAACAAAAAAAGTCGCCTTTATGGCGGCTTTTTCGTAATTAGAAAGCGCTAGCTAGCGATGGTTGTTAGCTTCTCTTCCGGACTTCCAAGAGGAAAAATAAATATTCATAGTTCATTTTCCTCTCTTCAAAAAAACTGAGAAAGCTTTTTTTCGTTTCCATAATTGAAAAAAATTTGAAAGTTCTCCGGTTCACCTCGGAGCGAATTTGATAAAACTGCAAGGGGAACTCTGTATTATTTTAGATAAACAGACAAGCAATCTACTTATTTCTAATGAGCTAAATTACCGGCTAATCAAATTATCAATGTAGGAATATCAAAACCAAATCAATAAAACAATTCTTCCAATAATTGACTATCATTGTACGTAAGTGTCATCAGTATACTATAGGATTTTTTTGTCAATGGATTTGGCAGAAAATATTACTCTGTAAAATAGGTTCGAGTCGTCTTTACACACTTTTTTACACAAATTTGTGTAAAACCTAAGCATTTTTTTTACACACCATTCATTTGATGGCAATTTATTTTATTTAATTAAGACCGTCAAAATAACCATAATAAAGATTTAAATTCTGTAATGACGATAAGTACACAAACAGCAAAATCATACACAATGCTGATATATATTTTAATAGTTTTTGCCGCCATAACAAGCTAGCAACAAAACAAATCACTATAATGCTGTAAAGAGTAACAGCTTTTGTAATAATATCTAATTCATTAGGTAAATCATTCAGCATATTAAATGCAATAATGGTTTGCAGCAAAAATAAGTTGGCAAAAATAAACCAGAAAATAGCTTTTACTGCATTTAAGATAATCAGATAAGCAGTATCAAATGCTTTATTATATTTTTTGAAAAAATTTTCCATATTTAGCCATCATATATTTAAAGTTGTATACACAGTATAATACACTATATTAAAAAATAAGCAAGAGTTTTTTAAGCTCTTGCTTATTTCATTTTTTTATTACCTATAATATTATAAATAATTAAAATCCTTTTTTAGGATTATAATAAGGTTTCATCATATCATAGCAATTATCTGTTTGATTCCTATACCCCATATATATGCCTTTAGCGTCAGCCGCTAAATCATTTAACGAATCTCCCAGAATATATAAATATCCACCATAATCTTGCTTTCCGCTCCATTGTCTGGGAATTTTTCTGCCTATATCCTTTATTTCTTTTCCAATCCCCATGGCTCCGGTAACAGCTGCACCATATAATCCATCTTGGGCACCAATGCAACTTACGACTGAATGTTTATATTTATCATATAATGGTTCATCCTTATAAACAAAGGGTTATAATTCAAAAACACCTACGACATCATCATCTGTTTTACACACTTTTTTACACAAATTTGTGCAAAAAACGGGCAATTTTTTTACACACCATTCATTTGAGGGCAATTTATTTTATTTAATTAAGACCGTCAAAATAACCATATTATCAGTT
>OMQI01000168.1 GCA_900313185.1 uncultured Rhodospirillaceae bacterium | reverse complement strand
GGAATAACTCCTTCAAACGGCTTATCGCTTACCCATTTAGAAAATACCATCGGTACGCAACGATTTCCCGAACCATATAATATGGTTTCCTGTGCGTATGCCGGCAAATCTTTCCACGGTGTTTTATTGGATATTTCCAAATAATCGCACAACGAATTGAGTGTTTGCCTGTAAAAAACGGAATGACTGCTGACTGACCACGGAGCAATAGCACCTCCGGCCAAACTTAAATTTTCATTAGGTACAATCAATTCAGGATCCATGTACAAACTGGCTCCCAAACCGCCGCAATGCGGACAAGCCCCCTGCGGATTATTAAATGAAAACAAACGAGGTTCAATTTCTTCTATGGTAAAACCGGAAACCGGACAGGCAAATCGTGAAGAAAAAGTTTCTCGTGATTTATCGGACATATTTTCAACATACAAAACCCCATTACTCAACTTGAGCGCCGTTTCCACCGATTGAGCCAAACGTGTGGCTATACCATCTTTAATAATCAGCCTATCGACCACTACCTCTATATTGTGTTTGATATTCTTATTCAAATCCGGCAAGTCATCAATGCTGTATATCTCATCATCAATATTTAAGCGTTGAAAACCTTTTTTCTGCAATTCGGCAAATTCTTTTTTAAACTCTCCCTTCTTACTGCGAGCAATCGGCGCCAAAAGAATTATTTTTGAACCTTGCGGATATGCGGTAATTTTATCTACCATTTGTGAAACAGACTGTGCCTCAATCGGTAATCCGGTGGCCGGCGAATAAGGAGTTCCGGCTCTTGCCCACAGAAGCCGCATATAATCATATATCTCGGTAATAGTTCCCACTGTTGAGCGTGGATTGTGCGAAACTGTTTTTTGTTCAATCGAAATGGCGGGAGAAAGCCCCTCTATCGAATCCACATCAGGCTTACTCATCAAATCAAGAAATTGTCTGGCATAAACAGACAAACTCTCTACATAACGCCGTTGTCCCTCGGCATAGATGGTATCAAACGCCAAAGATGATTTTCCCGAACCGGATAAACCGGTAATTACCGTCATTTTATTTTTGGGAATATTGACGTTTATATTTTTTAAGTTATGTTGGCGTGCGCCTTTTATTTCTATGTATTTATTTTCTGACATATTCTCTCCGTAGATGCTTAAAATATATAACATCATTATCCGCTGATTGGCAACCCTTTAATAGTTATTGCAAATAAAAATTTTTTTGATATATTAACAAAAGGTTAATTGAAGCTTGAAGATATGAATTGTTTTTATAAATATATAGCTCTAAGCAGTTTTCTACTATTATCCGCACCGGTTAATGCCAAAGTTACGGTTGCGCTTATTGCCCCTAAAGCGGGGGATTATTTACAACAGGGCATCGAACTTTCTAAGGGAGTTCACAAAGCAATTGATGAAATAAATTCTCAAGGCGGATTGAGAGGTAAAAAAATTCATCTTTTGGAAGTTGACGATGAATGTAATAATGCAATGGCCATATCAACAGCACAAATGCTGGCTGTGTCCAAAGAAAATCCGCTTAATTTGGTTATCGGTCCTTATTGCGCCAATTCTTTTGACACGGTGGCCGATGTTTTTGCACACGCCAAGATTTTTCAGATTATTCCGACAACCGTTAATTATTCACAAGCCAAGACCATAAAACGAGGGCTTGTAAAAATGCTTGGTTACACCAATCAGCAGGCTGTGGACTTTTTTCAATTCTATAACAAAAATTTTGCCGGTCAGAAAGTTGCGATTATCAGTAATACAAACGATGCCGACAGCACGCAGGAAGCAGAGGCTATCTTAAAAGAATTTTCCAAACACGGGAAATCCACAATAATACGACATTATACCTATCAAATGACCGATAAGGATTATGATGATTTGGCAGAAAAAATAATTGATGAGCTAAATCAAATTGCATTCATACTCGGAACTTCAAAAAATATCCGTAAAATGGCACGAGCTATTCGTGAAGAAAACGAAGATTTTATTATCTTTACCAATAAATATCGTGCTACCGATGAATATATCCGATATTTAGACAGATGGGCAGAAGGTACTTATTTTATGGAATTGCGAGGAAAAGATGACAATCCGGAATTTGCCGAAACATTGGTTAAACTTCGCTTAAGCGGATTGGATACCGAGGGCTTATCGCTTTACGGGTATTCCGCCGTAAAGTTATGGCAAGAACTGGTTAATAAAGCCAAATCATTCGATTATAATAAATTATCTGCTGCACTTAATGATAAAACCATCAAAACCGAATTCGGTAATAAAATGTTCCATAACGGTGCACCGAAAGTCAGTGAAAGTTACGCTGTTTATAAATACGAAAACGAAACATTCAATAAAGTTTATTGATATAAAGTATCTTTCCGTTGCCAAAGGTAACGTGAAATTTTTTCATAATTTTGCAAAGTTTCTGCCGGAAGTTTAAAACCGTTTCCATCGTTGTCATAATCAAGATACAGCGGTTCATATTTCGTTATAATCTCATTTATATTGTAATCGGGAAATCTATTAAATAGCTCATTATCAACTGTGGATATATCTGTATGCATAACATAATACGAAATCAATGGGGCATATATTTTATATACATTACCGCTGACAACCATTCCTGTTTCTTTGGTGGAATTCATCTTTTTCATTTCTCTTAACATCAAAGTGTTGTTTTTTATATACAACGTTATGCAATTTAGAATAAACGAGCAAAAGAAAAACGCTACAATATAACAAAACAAAATTCTATATTCTTTTTTTTCTGCAATATTTTCTAAAAATACGGCAACTATCATTGAGCAGAAAATGAATGGTAAAATAAGGTAATGCGCATAATAAGCTTTAAAGCATACGCGCTGAATTATTGAAAAAATAAACAATAATGCAATGATGTTTGTGTATTTGTTAAGTTTTTTATTTTTATACAGCCAAAACAGTGCAGCAAATACTCCGGCAAAATGAAGAAAAAATGCATAAATAATGCTTCCTTTATCAACAAACTTGCTCTGTAAAGAAAATACTTTACTGTTGAAAGTCCAATTAAGTTGAAAGTATTGTTCTACCGTATCGGTATAAAATAAAAAGGCTGCAACCAACAATAACAACATTAATGCCGGAATGCTTGCTATGATGAAATTTTTATAATTATTCGGATTTTTATAAATCATTACTGCTGATATTATTAAAAACGGTAATATATCAAACACTGCCGTTTGCAAAAACAAAAATGATATAGCAAACAACAAACCGCAAATTGTTAGATCTTTTGTTTTTATATCTCTGAAGTAACGCAAAAAATAATATAAACCGGCAACATAAAAGAATCTTTCATAAATATCCGGCTTAAAAAATGAAAATCCATACCATATCGGATAAAAAACCATAACCGTCAAAAAGAAATAAACAAATAACTTCTTATTTTCAAAAAAATCTTTGAAAATTCGGTATATCACATAAAGAGTCCCGCAGGAAAAAATAAATGATAAAAATCTAGCCGTGTAATAAACATAGATAAAATTTTGCGGTAACATCATCATAAACGGAGCAAAAAAATACCACAACAGCGGATGATGATGCTCAAAAAAATCCCGATACGGCATATATCCCTGACTCACTAAGTAGCTCATTCGTAAATGTTCAAATTCGTCGCAACAAGCTGTTTCCGCAAAGATATATGCCAAAATCAAGCCTAAAACATCCAAAGCCCAAATACCGTATAATGTATATTTTAAGCCTTTGGACATTATTTATTTACCTTTTTTATTTAATCAGACCGAATTTCTTTTTGCCCTGAGATATTTTAACGGCACCGTCCACCAAATCTGCCGACGTAATAACATAATTTTCATCAGTCACCGGCTTGTCATTAATTTTTAATCCGGCTTGTTTTATCAAACGTCTGGCCTCTCCTTTACTGGCAACAAAGCCTATTTGCAAGAACGCATCCAATACACCGATGCCGGCATTTAAATCCGCATTTATTGTCGGCAAATCTCCACCGGCAACACCTTGTTCAAATGCTTTCACTGCTGTCTCCTGTGCTGATTTTGCTTCTTCTTCACCACGACAAATTTTCGTAGCTTCAAACGCCAAAATTTTCTTAGCTTCGTTGATTTCTTTGTCTTGCAATTGTTCCAAACGACGAACTTCATCCATCGGTAAATCAGTAAATATGCGCAAACACTTTCCTACCTCGGCATCTCCGATATTGCGGAAATATTGATAATAGTCATACGATGGAAGTTTGTCTTCATTAATCCACACCGCATTTCCTTCCGATTTACCCATTTTTTTGCCGGCAGAATCGGTAATTATCGGGCTGGTAAATCCGAATAATTCGGTATCATAACGACGACGCCCAAGCTCTGTTCCGGAAGTTATATTTCCCCATTGATCAGCTCCGGCAATCTGTGCTCTGCACCCATATTTTTGCAATAATACGCAAAAATCGTACCCTTGCAAAAGCATATAGTTAAATTCCAAAAAAGACATTGGCTGTTCACGTTCCAAACGGCTCTTTACACTATCCATCGTCAGCATTCTGTTAACCGAATAGCAGGTACCTATATCACGCAAGAAAGCTAAATAGTTAATATCTTTAAACCAATCCCAGTTATCAACCATTAAATCATCGGTGGCTCCTTCACCAAACTTCAAAAATTTGGAAAACGATTTCTTCAAACCTTCAACATTGTGTTTCAAAGTTTCTTCATCTAAAAACGGACGAAGTTTATCTTTACCGGAAGGATCGCCGATACGAGCGGTAGCTCCGCCGACCAAAGTTAACGGTTTATGCCCGCATTTTTGAAACCAACGCAGCATCATCAAAGGCACAATATGCCCGACGTGCAAACTGTCACCGGTCGGATCCGAACCCAAATACCCGACTGCCGGTTTTCCTTTACTCTCGCACTCATAAAGGTACGCATCAAAACCTTCTTCATTGGTGCATTGATTGTAAAAACCGCGTTCGTGCATTATATTTAAAAATTCCGACTTAAATTGTGACATAGTTTTGTTTGTCCTTTCATTGCTTTATACTAAATTTTAACGTATAGTAGCATAATATTTTGCTATTGCAACAGGATTAATAATTTATGATTATAAAAAGTTTAACATCTCTTGGATTATATGGTGGTGCCTCTCTCAATTCAATTGAGTTAGCTTTGCTTGTTTCCGACGGATTGGATGTGCAAAAGCTCATAAAATCTACTACCGTTCCGTATCCTGAAGATTTAGCCCTGGCTCTCCGTAAATTGATTGCTCGCAGAAATTGGTCATTTGATGAATTGGAAGAAAGTAGCGAAGTACAAAAAGTCAGAGAAGACATCAGCGATTTTTATTGCGAGAGTATAGCCGATTTCTGCGGCGCAGAAAAGCCGGACTGTATCGGTGTAGACGGTCTGACTGTTTTTAATGATCCGGAAAACAAATGTTCTTATCAATTGGAAGACGGATATAAGATTGTTGCAAAACTTAAACAATCGGTAGTAACTCACTTCCGTAAGGCCGATTTGCTCTCGGGCGGGCAAGCTTCTCCGTTGTCTCCCGCTTTTTTTAATTTTATCGGGCAAACTTTGCCTAAGCCTTTGCTTTTTATAGATGTTGAAGCTGTTTGTAGTATTATATACATTGGCGAAAGCGGAGAAACCACCGCTTTTGATTGTTCTCCCGGCACTGCAATGATAGAAGATTGG
Organism: uncultured Rhodospirillaceae bacterium; assembly: GCA_900313185.1. Lineage (GTDB taxonomy): Bacteria > Pseudomonadota > Alphaproteobacteria > RF32 > CAG-239 > RUG410. Next base: position 12,381 of record OMQI01000168.1, on the reverse strand, counting down.
ACATTCCGTCATGCAAATATGCAAACCGATTATAACGGCAAATTAGCAGCATTGGGAAATATTCATCCGCAGGTGGTAAACTCTTTACTCAAACATAAAACTTTGCAAAAAGTTCCGCCAAAATCTTTGGATATTTTAGAATTTGCTGATAAAAAAGAACATTTGGAGGGATTGTCATTGGAGGACGGAGCAGCTACCGCCGCTAATTTTATTGCCGAAGCGATTTATCAGTCTGCATTGGACTTTCTGCCGGCAATTCCGCAGAATATATTCATCGGCGGAGAAGGGATTAAAAATCCTACTCTTTTGCGCTATATAAAACAAAATTTCGCTCCGAGAAAAGTTGTTAATCTGACTGAAATCAATCCTAAACTGACAACTATCGGAGCGCAAATTGCCGCCTTCAATGCCGTTCGGAGAATATATGGTTTACCTGTTACCTATCCAAACACAACCGGAGCTTACGAGCCAATGACCGGAGGAGAAATCTATGAATACAGAAATAACGCTTAAAATCAATAATTTATACAAAAATTACGGCAATATTAAAGCTTCCGAAAATTTGAATTTTGAAGCTCATAGAGGTGACATAATAGCTCTTCTCGGGCCAAACGGTGCCGGAAAATCCACTTTGATGAATATGATTGCCGGATATTTAGCACCATCTTCGGGAAATATTGAAGTTTTGGGAAAAAATATCGCCCAATTTCCCCTGTTTGCCAAAGATAATATCGGTTTTTTACCGGAAGGTGCTCCACTTTATGCCGATCTATCGGTTAAGCGTTTTTTATTGTATATGGCACAAATTCGTGGTCTTGGCAAAAAGGATGTCGACAAAGTTGCACATATCGCCAATATTGAAAATGTTATGACACAAAAAATTGATACGCTATCTAAGGGATACCAACGCCGTGTCGGATTTGCACAAAGTATTTTGAGTAACCCGCCGATTTTGCTCCTAGATGAACCAACAGACGGATTGGATCCCAACCAAAAAGATTATATTCGCACTTTGATAAAAAGTATGTCTGCCGATAAAACCATTATTATTTCCACTCATTTATTGGAAGAGGCCGAATCCGTTTGCAATCGAATTATTTTAATTGATAAGGGAAAAATTAAAGCAGATGCCGACCTGCCTAATTTACTTAAACAAACCGACAGCAAAGACATTGCCGAAGCCTTCCGTATTCTGACTAAGGAGGATATGTAAAATGAAAAAATTGTTTGCCGTTATCAAAAATGAATTGATACGTTATTTTGTATCTCCTTTAGCCTACGTTTATTTATTAAGTTTTCTGATTTTAAACGGTTCTTTTGCCATTTATTTCGGAGATTTTTTCAATCGCGGCGAAGCAAACTTAAGTTCTATGTTTGTATTTCAACCATGGATTTATTTACTTTTTATTCCGGGAATATCTATGCGTTTGTGGGCAGAAGAATTTCATTCCAAAACCATCGTGCAAATTGCCACAATGCCGATTTCCATAAAAAATCTGGTACTCGGCAAATTTTTTGCCGCTTGGATATTTTGCGGTATTGCTTTAGCGCTTACTTTTCCGTTCTGGCTGACTGTAAATGCTTTGGGAAATCCAGAAAATTCGGTAATTTTTATCGGTTATTTGGGAAGTTTTTTATTGGCCGGATGTATGTTAGCTGTTTCGCAGACGATGTCTGCTTTAACTAAAAATCAGGTAATCGCTTTGGTTATGGCGGTTATTGCAAACCTATTCTTCTTCTGGAGCGGTATCGAATATATTTTATCTTTTTGCCGTTTATTTTTACCTGACACCTTTATTGATATGATAGCCTCATTGAGTTTTATATCGCACTTTAATTCCACCGTAAGTGGTCTTATTGAGTTACGTGATGTTATTTTCTTTGCCTCGGTGATAATCTTTGGAAATTACACTACTGTTTTAATTGTAAATTATAAAACAGCCGGCACCTCCGGATGGTTAAGGACTCAAAGTAAAACTCAAACCTGTTTGGCATGGACGGCTTTGTTGCTTGCCTTTTTCGGCATAAACCTGATTGCCAATAATTTTGCCGCTACCATTCAATACGATGCCACAAAAGAAAAAATTTATACTCTTACCGATAATACAAAAGAAATACTGAAAAATTTACCGGAGAGAGTAACCGCAAAACTCTATTTTTCTCCTATTTTGGCCGAACGCAATTCGGATATTCGCAGCCAATTTGAAAACTTACGCATCTTGCTTAAAAAATACCAAAAAAATTCCGATGGAAAATTTGAATATAAAATTTATTATCCTAAATTTTTAAGCGCCGAAGAAGATATTGCCATTGCCGATGGTTTACAATCAATCCCATTGATTGATTTGAACCAAAATGCCTTGTTTGGAATGACCTTGGAAGATTCCTTAAAAAATAAACAAGTGATACCGTTTTTTGCACAAATCGGACAGGTTTCTCCGGAGCAGGAAATCACCTCAAAACTCCAACTTATGAATATTAAACGCAAAACTTTGGGTGTTTTGGCCGGTGTGCCGGTTTTCGGTGCTTCTGACGGCGGGTCTTTTATCACCGAACCATGGGAAATTATCAATCTGTTACAACAAAAATATAAAATCTTGCATATCAAGAACCCGCAAGATTTTAACAAAAATAAAATTGATGTATTGCTCTTATTGTTTCCTAAAAATTTGCCTGACGAAATGATTACGCAAATTAAACAATTCTCACGTAACAACGGCAAAATCGTAATAATACTTGATCCTGCTCACGAAGCCGCCCGCCTTTATTCTTTAAGCAGCGGATTATTGGAAAAATCCGATTTGGGAGAATTGGAAAAATTATGGAAGTTTAAATTTTACAGCGATTATGTGGTAGCTGATTTAAAAAATTCCGTAACCGTTGATGCAACCATTAATTACCAAACAAATCCGGTATTTTCTCAAGATATTATCCAATTTAAAATTCCGCATAAAGATATGAATCCGGCGCACCCCATCACTAAAAACTTAAATGAAATTATGATGGCTTCAGCATCGGTAATTACTCCTGATATGCGGGCATTACAAAGTGGTAAAATCACCTTTTATCCTTTACTTCGTGCCAGTAATATTTCCTCAATTATGACTTCCAAAGTAGTGCTCGACGGACTTAATCCGCAGGAAATTTTGCAATATTTCAAACCGGATGATAATCAAAAAATTTTGGCGGCCGAGATTATCGGTATGGAAAAAGATAATCCGTTTGATGTTATCGTGGCGACCGATTCCGATTTTCTTTATGATACTTTTTGGATGAATAAAAATAAATTCTTGGAAAACGAGTATATTATAAATGTTTTTGATAATGCAAATTTCCTGTTAAATGCCGTTGACTATCTGGCAAATGATTATTCCTTAATGGGGTTACGTGGTAAAAGAGCCTTATCCCGCAAATTTGAAGATATTGAAACAATGCGTCGCATAAATTCTCTGCAATACAAAAAACAAGAAGATGAAATCTTTGCCCAAATAGATAGAGCCAAACGTGCCATCCAAGAGGTTTGGAGCAAAAAGAAATTTGAAGAAAGGGAAAATTTTACTCCCGATGAATTGGCCGCTATTTCCAAAATCAGAAATAATCTGAACGATTTAAGGCAAAATTTAAGCGATTTGCGTTATCAGGCTTATGCAAATATTCGCTCTATCTCTTCAAGAGTTAATTTTTTCAATATTTGGTTAATACCGCTCCTCATTTGTATATTGCTTTGCATTCGGCAAATATTTAAATTTCTGACGATAAAACATCAAACATTCGGTTTTGATTTTCCAAGCAAACGATTGTGCATTTTAACGCTGTCGGGATTATTAATTTTAGGTAGCGGAGTTCTATCAGTTTATTTATCAAATCGCAGTAGTCTGGATGCTTTTGAAAACAAAACGGCATTTCCTGCGGTTTTACAGAAAATCAATGAGATTGACCGCATATCATTAAAATCAAATAAAACAGAGCTTAATTTTGAAAAACAAGATGGTTTGTGGCAACTTAAGCAAATGCCTGATTTACCGGTTTATCAGGAACGTATACGTCGCTTGCTTACCACAATTGCGCAAGCCACGTTTTTTGCTAAAAAAAGCGATAAGGCCGAAAATTTGGATACATTCAATTTATCTCCGATAGAAAATAAAGATTCAAAAACAATATCTGTTTCACTTAACAACGGAGATACGATTATTCAACAATTTTACCTCGGTGATATAGGTATCGATATTGGTCGGGGCAATAAATCGGCTTACATTCGTTTTGAAAATCAATTTCAGGTTTGGCAAATAATTGCCGATTTTGTGGACATGGATTTAGATTGGCATAAGTGGACATACAGCAATATGTGGGATTTGCGTTACGGCAGAATTTATGACCTCCATCACAATGCCAAACAGGAAGACAAATTGGCCTATTTAATGAAAATGATGCTGAATACACCTTTCATCGAAATTACCGACAAGCCGCAAACTGAACCGACTCAAAGTATTAAATTACTGATTGAAGATGGAAACAAGACTGAACTGCTTCTCTATAAAAAAGATGATAAAGCCTATGTTTCTTATAACTTTGACAGCTTAAATCAAAATTCGCATTTGAAGTTGATTGCCAAATATTTAACCGGAAAATCGGCTTTAATAGATAACCAAAAAATGGAGAAAATTATTGAAATCATCAATCAATAGAAACAATGAAACTTTTTTAAAAAAATTGGCTGCAACTGCCAGTATCGGAACCGCTTTTGTTTTAACGCTCATAAAAACTTATGCGGCATTTATGACCGGTTCACTTTCGGTTCTGTCATCTTTAATAGACAGCCTTTCAGATATATTGGCCTCGGCCATTACTTTTATAGCCGTACACTATTCTGATAAACCTCGTAACAGCAGGCATCGTTATGGATACGGAAAAGCCGAAGCTGTCAGTGCTTTGCTTCAATCAGCATTTATTGCTGGTTCTGCCGGCTTTATTCTCTATGACGGATTTTATCGCTTTGCCAACCCGAAACAAATAGAAGAAGCCACATTCGGCATCATTATAATGATAATTTGTTGGCTGATTACCCTAGCTTTGATTTTATTGCAAAAATATATCATTAAACGAGTCCGTTCACAGGCAATTAATGCCGATAGCGGTCACTATACCGTTGATTTACTGTCAAATGGTTCGGTTATTTTATCTTTATTTGTGGTAAGATATTTTAATTGGGCATGGTTTGATGTTGCCACCGCCATTTTAATTGCAATGTATCTTCTTTATAATGCCGGAATCATTGCCTATGAGGCATTAGAAGAAATTACCGATAAAGAAATAGCCGAAGCCGACCGCCAAAAAATTATTGATGCCGTTTCTCATATTGACGGAGTTCTGGGATGTCATGATTTCCGTTCCCGAGTATCGGGCAGTGTATTTTTTGTTGAGTTGCATTTGGAATTTGACGGCAATAAAACACTATATGCAACTCACAAAATATCCGACATTGCCGAAGCTAAAATTATTGCACTGTTTCCGCAAGCTCAAGTAATTATTCATCAAGATCCTTACGGATTAAAAGAAAAACGACTTGATCACGATATCGAAGGTGCGTGCAAACTATGATTTTTTTGAAGAAGACTTCTTAATTTTCAGCGGAATTGTAATAATAAATTCCGTTCCTTTGCCAACTTTACTTTTCACGCTTATTTTTCCGGAGCATTTTTCTACCAAACTGCTCACTATTGCTAACCCCAGACCGGAACTTTTGGCATAACTGTTAGCAGAATAAAAAGGCTCAAATATATGCTTAATTTGCTTTTCATCAATACCTATTCCGGTATCTTTTATGCTTAAAACCATATTAGTCGATTTTTTATTGCCTGATATTTTCAATTCTCCGCCTTCCGGCATAGCTTTTATGGCATTCTGCGCCAAATTGAGAATTATCATCTTAAAATCGGCTTCATTACCCCAGAATGATAAATCATTTGCAATATCCATATTAACAACGATACCCCGACGTTTAGCTTCATAATCTATCATTATCATCATATCTTTAACCGCTGATGACACATCTATCAACCCGTAATCTGCATCGGAATAGCGAGCCAATTTTAATAGTCTTTCCGGTGTTTTGACAGTTTCCACCAATTGATTATAGGCCATTGTCAGATATTTTTTGCGACTATCTGCTTTATCGTCATTTTCATCCTGTGTATCCAGCAAACCTTCTAAAATCAAACGAATAGCGCCTAAATTATTTTTCATTTCATGAGCAATTGAAGTCGATAAAAATGCTAAAGACGATACTTTTTGCTGATGTGAAAAACGGACATCTCCGCTTAAGTCGTGTATTGCTTCCACAACATAGTAATCTTGCTTACTCTTTCCGAAAATCAGACGGGTTGCGTTAACATACAAAGGGGCTTTACCCACCTCATGGATGGTATGCAAATCGCTTGTATTATTTCTGAAATGACGCACAGGGCAATTATATCTGCTGATAGGACAACCATCACAATTTTCATAACCGTATGCTTCATAACATTTTTCCCCCGCACAATTTCCCTTTATTTTCAATAATTCGCCAAAAGCACGGTTCACCATTATTACATTAAAGTTTTTATCTATAACCCTTACACCGTCAGGTATGGCATCTATAAGTTGTTGCAAAAAAAGCTCTCTTAGCTTGCTTTCCTCGATATTCTGCTCGGTATTTTCCAGCATTTTGTTAAAGGTGCGAAACAAAATATCAAATTCATCTTTAAAATAACGATCCTTTGGCATCTCTAAGCGGCTTGAAAAAATACCTGCCGAAACATTGTTACTGATTTTAATTAATTTTTCTACAGGCATTACCACCCAATAATCCAACAAAAGCAACATCAATAAAATGAAAAATATCACAAACAATGCGCTTATGCCCACTATTTTGGCGCCGGTGATAATTGCTTCACGGTTATTATCATAATTATGCCGCAACTCATCGCTGAGTTTTTGTTCATTACTCAATTCTTGTTGAGCAATATTTATTTCCTTGTTCAACGGCAATAAATTTTTATCGGTAATAAGTTCCGGATTCTTAGCTGCTATTTCGGCTAACTGTTTTTGCATTCGTACTTTATCATATAATAAGCTGACTACGTATTGGTTACGAATGTAAACCGAGTTTTGGTTATCTTGTAATTTTTGGGAATATAAATTGGTAAAAATTATCAAAAAGATGATAACCATAATTACCAATAAGCAGAGCATACTGTAGATGATTTTTTTGTTGAGCTTAAAATACATCTATCCCTCCCCTATTCGACATCAACCAATTGCGGAAAATAGTCGGTTTTTGCCAAACCGTAATGGACAAGAGTATAGTCTATCAAACCCATAATATTGCGCATATTGTTATCGTGTAACATATGAACTGTCAACTGTTCGCCATACGGCGGACGATTAATATCACGGCTTAATTTTCGGCCTACTCTGAAGTAATCATAGTTTATATGCGAGTTCATTTTCAAAGCATGTGCCGCTATGCTTTCTTCCAAAGAAGAATATACTTTATAACGATAATCGGCATTTTCATCATTCAAAGGTTTTAAACCTTCGTCAGTATACCATACTTCTTCCAAATATAACGAATTAGCCTGCATTGCTAAACGTGATGTCCCCCAATCGGTATATGCCGCCGCAGATGCAATCATAATAGAGGGCGGAAGAATATCTATATTGGTTAATAATCCGTCTAACAAAAGGGCTGTTCGTGTATCGCCTTTCATTCGAGTGAATACATCATATTTAACCGCCATATCCTCCAAAATTTTTAATTCATCTTCACTTAAAGCAATGTTATTTACATATTTATTATTGATATTTTCAATTAAGGCTCGTTCTGCCGTAATCGCTTCATTAACTTTCAGTACCAATGGCAATAAAATACGGATAAAAGTACGATGCTTTGCTTTGTTTTCCGGAATTTCTTTCCAGTCATCAGGCATTTTCTTTAAATATATTCTCGGATATTTTCCGTAAGGTTCTTTATATTCATCAAAATGATACTGACGAAACAATTTTTCAACTTCTGCTGTAGTTGCCGATTCCACATATATGGCACCGCTACGCTTTTCAAGCACGGGCTCGGCATAAGCACGCCCGACAACACACATACACAGCAAAAATATCTTCAACCACTTCGCCATTTATTACTCCTTCAGCCTCACTTCTTTTATTTGAGGAAGATAACGCTTAAATGTCTTAACAATAACATTCTGTAGTGTATTCTGAGCATAAGGGCAACCCGCACAATGACCGGTAAATTGCACTTGCAAAACATTTTCTCCTAACAAAGATATAGTTATATCTCCTTTGTCACGATTAAGCGTGGGGCGGATAAGGGCATCAGCCAATGCTTCGCATTTCCGTAGTAAATTACCATTTCCACAATATTCCGATAATTGCAACGGATTTTGCATATAATCATCAATACATGCCAATACAAGCGCCTTAATTACTTCTTTATCTGATTCATCACTGTATTTAACCGAAACCAAATTTTCAGCCAATAAACAATATTCAACTCCTTCTACGGCAAAAACCTCGTTGGTAAAATCGCTTTTGCAATCAGCCGAGTTTTCTAAAAGTATCGCATTTTCCGATGATACCGCAATTTGCGGCAAATAAAAATTAATCACTGACTTCGATGGCAAATCCTCGGTTTTAATCAGCATTCGAAACTCCTGCAAGATTATCCCGAATTTTTAAGGCCGCAGAAATACTGCGCAACAGATAATAATTTTGCATCAGTAAATGATTTGGTATAAATGCACTGTCAATTTTGCCGTTACGAATAATGCTCGGAGAGTATTCCGCAGCTTTTTGTAACGATGCACTCATTCTTATCCAATCTTCATACAAATTGTTTTCGATAATCAAATCTTTATAATCTCGGCACAAAGTGTTGCTGATTTGCCATAATGCGAATGCATATCCTTTATGCATATAGAACAAATCATCAGCACCACCATCAAACCATAAAGAAGTATTTTCCTGCTGATAATTTTCACTATCCAATGTCAGTTTTTGTAATTTTGTACTGATTTTTTGCAACAACAGACGCAAATCATCAATATCCGGCTTATATATACCGTCTCGCATAAATTTGCGCAATTCGTTTCCGGCTTTGCGGTATTGCGAATTAGATGACGGAGCTAAATTAAACTTTCCCTTTCTGGACATTATCCATACATTCGGAGCATAGTTCAGTAATTTATATGCCGCTTTAATATCTTTATTCTGATTTTCGGTATTATGCTTCAGATATCTTAATGTGCCGGCAATATCCTTGACAGCCGTGATAATTCCGGTCTGAAAATTAGGCATATTATCCAAAATGTACGCCGGGAAAACGAGTGGCAGATTAGGAGTCCACATTTTATCATCAACTTCACGTTTAATCAAAAAAGACATTGTATCTGCTGTCATAAATAACGGTGTCGCATCATTCTCAATTTTATATTGAGTTTTAACATCTATATTTTCAACTATCTTGCTTCCCAAAACATAATAAAAAATCAAGAAAAGCGGAACGAAAGTAAGCACCATCTTCCACGAATCGGACATTTTTTTCAAAAATTTTCTACCGAATTTATATATTGATGTTTTTTTGAACTTAATTTTTTTGATTTTTTCCCATATCGATAACGGCAATTTTTTCCATTCTATTTTTTTCGCAAAAGAAACTTTTTCGCCTGCACTACTTTTTATTTTAGGTAGCGCTTCTTTTATTTTTTCTAACTTAATATTTTTTATTTTTTCCGCCAATTTTGCAAATTTTTCACTACTAAATTTAACCATTTTTTCTCCTCATCATTTGCAGAATTTCACGATAATTTATTATTGAACATATTGTAGCGAGAATCAGGAAAAATGCAAGCGCAATAATTCCCAAAAAACTCAGTGTCGCCAATAAGGTAATCTTATGTTCCGGATAATCAGGAAAATAATACAAAATCCCTTTATTGACCAACCACACGAAACACCCCATAAGAATCGACACGCCAATTATTTTACACATTTTCTTCAATAACGGCTTTTTAAAACTCCAATATCCTCGTTTTTTCAACCCCATTACATATTGCAATAATGACACAAAGGCGGCAATTGTGGTTGCCATAGCAATTCCCACGTGACCATAAAATCTCATCAATATTAAATTAAACGTTAGATTGGTAACAAAAACAACCGCACTGTATTTCACCGGAGTTACCGTATCTCCTCTGGCAAAAAAATTCGGCATTAGAGCTTTGGTCATAACATATAACGGCAAACCTATCGAATAAGCTATTACCGCATTTGCCGTCATAGAAGCATCTCCCGATAGGAATTTACCGTGCTGAAACAATAATCTGACTATCGGTTCGGCCAAAACGATCAGTAAAACCGCCGCCGGAAAAGATAAAAGCAAACCGTATTCGACAGCCTTATCTTGCGTATCTCTGGCATTATCCAAATCTCCAGCTTTTAAGTATTTGGATAAAATCGGCAATAAAGCGACACTTATGGCGGCTCCCACCACTCCAAGCGGTAACTGCTGTAATCTGTTGGCATAATAGAGCCACGAAATTGCACCGGTTCCGACCAGTGACACCAAAATTGTATCCACAGCCATATTTATTTGATAAATTCCGGCACCTACAACCCCCGGAGCAATACGCTTGAATAAAGTTTTAATCTCCGGATTGTGCATAATCTTTATTATATGCAAATACGGATGTATTTTAACATCTATCCGTCTTAAAAAAATCCACAGCCATAATATTTCAAACAAGCCGGCAACAGTTATACCTAAAGCAATACCGTGTGCTGCAGTCGGCATAAACGGTACAAAGACATAGGCCGAAAAGATCATCGTTAGGTTAAGAATTATCGGTGCGGTAGCCGGAGCAGCAAACTTTTCAAATGAATTTAATATTCCTCCTTGAAAAGAAACAATTGAAATCAACAATAAAAACGGAAAAGTTATGCGGCATAACTCAACCGCCAATTCGGTTTTACCGACGTCATCATAGAACCCCGGAGCCAAAACATCTACCACATACGGCATACATATTTCAAATAAAACGACAAAAAGCCCGACAATTACTACCAAAACCGACATGGCCTGTGCTGCAAAAAAAATCGATTTTTTCTTGCCTTCGGCAACTAATTTTTGCGAGAAAAGCGGAACAAAAGCACTGGTAAACGCACCTTCGGCAAACAGACTACGAAACAAATTAGGTAATTTAAACGCAACAACAAAAGCATCAGCCATCGCCGAAGCGCCAAGCAGGTTTGCCAACACCATATCACGCAAAAACCCTGTTATTCTGCTGATAAAAGTCAATCCTCCGAAGGTGGCAACAGACTTAAATAAAGACATATTTTCCTCAAAAACATTACAACTTAGTGTTATTTTTATCTTATTTTCCACAGATTGTATAACAAAATTGTTGTTTTTATAACAAATAAATATTATATCGTAAAAAACTATTGACAAAATATTTTGTCAGTGTTATGTCTAAAGTAAGAATAGAAATTCAAGGAACAAAAAAATGAGTGACAAAAGAACAGAATTTACAAAGGGCGCAATGGTAAAATCAGTAGGCGCAACCGATAAGGTAGATATTCCGTTTGGGAAATCGATGATGAATTCGTTGGACCGTGGTTTTTCTCCTATACAGAAAATGCACGAGGTTATGGCCGAAAGAATCCGTGAACAAGGAAATACTATGCAAATAGTGCGTGATAATTTCTTGAATAGCGGAAGATAAAAATTTTCATTGTTTTACTCCTCCGGCTCCTCATCTTGAGGAGCTTTTTTGTTATATAAATGTATTACAAAAAAAACCTTGCCGGCAATAACGGGCAAGGTTTTTCAAATTTTATATTTCTATAAAGACTTATGCGTTTTCGCTGGTTTCTGTAGCAGCTTCTGCTTTTTCCGCAGCCTCAGCGGCAGCCTTTTCAGCAGCGACTCTGGCTAAATCTTTAGCACCTTTGGCATTTACATCTCTGTCAACCAATTCAATAACGGCCATCGGAGCGCAATCGCCATAACGGAAACCTGCTTTCAAAACACGAGTATAACCGCCGTTGCGATCTTTGTAGCGTTCTGCCAAAGTAGAGAAAAGCTTAGAAACAACTTCATTATTGCGCAAGAAAGCTGCAGCTAAACGGCGACTGTTTAAATCACCCTTTTTGGCATACGTAATCATATTGTCGGCAAAAGTTCTTAATTCTTTGGCGCGTGTCAAAGTGATTGTAATTTGTTCATGCGTTAACAATGCAGAAGTCAGGTTAGAGAACAAAGCTCTTCTTTGGCTTTTCGGCATATTAAATTTTCTGTGTGCGTCACCATGTCTCATGATGTTTTCC
>OMQI01000170.1 GCA_900313185.1 uncultured Rhodospirillaceae bacterium | reverse complement strand
TTCATATGTAGGTTTATCATCAAGCGGCAATTCGTCCATTTTAAGTTCTATGCCGTGTATTTTCTTAACCCACTCAACCGCACGATTTATCACCGTTAAGGTTTTTAAACCCAAAAAGTCGAACTTAATCAGTCCGGTTTCTTCGACATACTTCATATCATACTGAGTTACCGGCATTTCTGCACGTGGATCTTTATACAGCGGCACCAATTGGTCAAGCGGCCTGTCACCGATAACCACGCCGGCAGCGTGCATACCGGAATTTCGATATAATCCCTCCAGTTGAATGGCAATATCAAATAATTTATTTACCTGCGGATCATTTCTTCGCATTTCCCGTAATTCCGGAACTTGCTCCAGAGCTTCAGTCAACGTAGGATTTTTACCGCCCTGCCCCATCGGTATCAGTTTGGCGATTTTATCCCCTTGGCTGAACGACATTCCGGTAACACGAGCTACATCTCTCACCACTAATTTTGATTGCAATTTGCCATAGGTTATTATTTGCGCAACGTGGTCGTAGCCATATTTTTTCTGCACATACTCTATGGTCTTATGCCTGTTTTCCTGACACAAATCCACATCAAAATCCGGCATATTAACACGTTCCGGATTTAAAAAACGCTCAAACAACAAATTTAAACGAATCGGGTCCAAGTCAGTGATTTTCAAAGCCCACGCCACTATTGAACCGGCTCCGGAACCACGCCCCGGACCAATGGCGACACCGTGCGTCTTTGACCAACGGATAAAATCCGACACTATCAAAAAATATCCGGGAAAACCCATTTTTTTGATAACGCTCAGCTCATATTCCAAACGATTATAATATTCGGTATCGATTTTTAATCGCTCTTCCGCCGTCATATCTTTGGTGTACACTTGAGCAACCATACGCTCGTGCAATCCTTTATATGATTCCTCGGTAATAAACTCATCTTGAGTTTTGCCTTCGGGACAGATAAAAATAGGTAACAAAGCATCTATTTTTTTGGAAATAAAATTGCATCTTTTGGCAATTAATACCGTATTTTCAATGGCTTCCGGAATATCTTTAAACAATTCCAGCATTTCATCTTCACTGCGCAAATAATTTTCCGGAAGATATTTGCGGCGATTTTCATTTGCAACATATTCTCCCTCGGCAATGCAAACCAATGCATCGTGAGCTTCATACATACTTTTATCGAAAAAGAACACATCGTTTGTGGCTACCAATGGTACATTATGTTTATACGCAAGGTCTATAAAATCATTTTCGGTATTTTTTTCACCTTCATAGCCGACACGGGAAATTTCCATATATAAGCGGTCACCGAATATTTCTTTTAATTCCAGAAGTTTTTTCTCGGCATCGGCTTTGCGATTTTGCAAAATCAAATTTCCCAAAGGTCCTTCATATCCTCCGGTTAAGCAAATCAAACCCTCTCCGTATTGACGTAAGTCATTCATATTTATTTGCGGATAAAGGCTGTTTTCCATATTATCCAAATAATAACGATGAAACAATTTCATAATTGATTTATAACCGTCTTCATTTTTAACCAATAAAATTATTCGGTTCGGTTCCAGTTCACGCCCTTTGGAAATAGACAATACTTCCGAATCATCATTATGAAGGTTCATTTCCGCACCTATAATAGGCTTGATTCCTTCATCTGCCGCATAGTGCGAAAAACATTTAGCGCCGAACATATTACCACGATCGGTTATAGCGCAGGCAGGAACTCCCATTTCGTGCAATTTATGCATAAGCTTTGGCACCGGAACAGCTCCCAATGCCAACGAATACGCACTATGCACCCTCAAATGTATAAATTTAGGATCCTGCATATATTATCCTGTTTTTTTATGTTTATTTATCACTTCCCGTCTTTTTATAGCAGCGACAATGACAAATTCCGTCACGTTCAATATCACTGCGACACAACTCGGAAATACAATATCTTTTTTCATTTTTACCGTCACACGGGCAACGGCGCCATTCGCCTTCACCAAACATCATATTTTTAGCGTTTGCAATCTTTTGAATATTTTCTGTCGGATAATATCCGGCTTTTTTGCAATTTTCCAACATCATTTCTAAAATTGTTGCCATTTTAAGTTCTCCTTTATCGTTATTTTTATCGTTGTTCCAATAAATCCAGAATAGAGCTTAGCTCCGCCGGATTGTTATATTTTAATGTTACACTACCTTTTCCGTTTTTACCAGCATTAATTTTGACTTTTAGATCTAATTTACGTTCTAAATCCGATATGATTCTCTGCAAATCAACATCCAAATCTTTCAAAATTTTCGGTTTGGATGATTTTATCTTTTGCGTCATCATTTGTTCTACCTGTCGAACACTTAAACCTTTTTCAATAATTTCTTTTGCCAAATCAAGAGCGTGCGGATTACCTACCAAAACTCTGGCGTGGCCTGCACTAAGCTTACCGTTTTTAACAAAATCTTGCACTTCGCTCGGCAAATTCAACAAACGTAGTGAATTAGCAATATAACTGCGTGATTTTCCGATTACTTTTGCTATAACTTCCTGAGTGTACTCATATTGCTTCATTAAACGACTGAATCCTTCAGCTTCTTCAATCGGGGAAAGATTCTCACGTTGCAAATTTTCGATTAAGGCAATTTCCAGAGTTTCTTCGTCGTTCAAATCCTTTACCAACGCCGGAACTGTAGTCAGTCCAGCCATAACAGCGGCTCTCCAACGTCGTTCTCCGGCAATTATTTCATATTTATCCCCCTTACGGCGTAGCAAAAGCGGTTGCAAAACGCCTTTTTCTTTTATGGAAGAGCTTAGTGCCTGCAAAGCATCTTCATCAAAAACCGTTCGTGGCTGAAAGGAACAAGGTTCAATATCTGCCACATCTATTTCACCGGTATTTTCATCTTTAAATACAGTGTTATTAATAAAACTGTCCACATCACCGCCGATGTCATCAAAATTTATCTCTTCATCACCTAAAAGCGTATCAAGACCACGCCCCAAACCATACTTTTTTTCGCCTGCACTCATCTATAACTCCTTTTCACGTTTCAAAAATTCTTTAGCCAAGTTAATATACGCTTGCGCTCCCGTACTCTTAAAATCATATACCAAAATAGGTTTACCGAACGAAGGTGCTTCCGCTATGCGCACACAGCGAGGAATAACCGTATCATAAACTTTTTCTCCGAAATATTTACGCACATCAGCTTCTATCATTTTGCTTAAATTATTTTGGCGACTGTACATAGTTAAAACAATTCCTTGCAAACACAATTCCGGATTAAAACTGCGCTTTATGGCATTGATATTTTTCATCAAATCTGCCAATCCTTCCAACGCCAAAAACTCACACTGCAACGGAACTATTACCGAACGGGAACACACCAAAGCATTAATGGTTATTAAGTTAAGAGATGGAGGGCAATCAATCAAAACGTAATCATAATCATTATCCAAGTGTTGCAAGGCTTTCTTCAGAAAAAATTCCCGTTTTTTCAAATCAACCAACTCTACTTCGGCCGCTGCTAAATCCGGAGATGACGGAATAATATCAAAACGGGGCATATTGGTATGAATAATGGCATCTTTTACTTCAGTTCTACCGATTAACACGTCATACGAAGATTTTTGGCTTTTTGACTTGCCTATTCCTAGTGAAGTAGTGGCATTTCCCTGCGGATCAAAATCAATAACCAATACGCTCTTCTCTATAGCCGACAGTGCCGTGGCAATATTTATGGTTGTAGTGGTTTTACCGACACCGCCCTTGCGATTTGCTACCGATATTATTTTCATTTTTGTTTCCTCAGGTTGCCTAGTTTAAGAATTACCCCTTCATCACTGTATTTATTAGGAAAAACCTCTAAATCAAACTTCCAATGCTTTTCCGCTTCTGCAATTTCATCTTTATAACTCTTACCTTTTAAAAACAATGATTCTGTATTGTTATTACCTATTTTACTGACATATCCGCATAATACATCCAGTGCCGCAACTGCTCGTGCAGTAATTAAATTCGGTTTAGGTAAATTGATATTTTCTACTCGAGAATTTATAACTTTCACATTTGAAAGTCCCAGCTTTTCACGAACATCATTTAAATACACCGTTTTTTTAGTAATGCTTTCGACCAGTGTTATTTTGGTTTCCGGATTCTTTTCTTGAAGCAAAATCGCTAATATAATCGCCGGAAATCCGGCTCCGCTACCAATGTCCAACAAATTTTTAACCTGTGGTGATATATAATTTATAAGCTGCACAGAATCCAAAATATGTCTTTCCCACAAATCCTTCAAAGAATTGCGACTGACAAGGTTCATTTTTTGATTCCAAACTTTCAGCAATTCGGCAAATTGCTCTATTTTTTTGAATGTTTCACGTGAAACATTATATTGCAAAAATTCGTTTTTTATATCCATTTTATCCTCTTGGAAATGAGTATGAAAGATTCTTTTATTTTTGCAACAAAATATGTTGGTTATTAACTTAAAAATTAAATGCAAAAAAATCCGCAAAAGCACAAAGCTGATGCGGATTTTTTTCTCTAGATACTATGTCCAAGCCTGTCAATGGAATAGAGAGCAGCCGATTTGGCGTGAATAAGAGCGGAATCAAATACCGGAACAGGAAAATCATCCTTACCGAACATCAGCCCCAATTCCGTGCAGCCTAAAATTACACCCTGAACCCCGCTATCCTTGATAATTGGAACAATTGCCTCCAAAAAGATTTTTTTGAATACATGATCAACCTTTCCTTTGCACAACTGTTCAAATATCACATAGTTCAAAGATTCGACAAGATTTGATGGCGGCACGGCAACTTCCAAGTAAAAATTCTCGAGCGTCTTCTTGTAAAAATCCTCGTTCAGAGTATATTTAGTACCTAACAACAACACTTTTTTAACTCTGATTTCATCAGCCGCATAAGCCATAGCTTCGGCAATATGCAAAACAGGAATTTCAATATAACGCTTAATTTCAGGAACAATTTTATGCATCGTATTGGTGCAAATCACTATAAAATCCGCACCTGAAACCTGTAATGCATAAGCAGCAGTTCCTAAAATCTTTGCCGCCTCGTCCCACTTTCCTGCAGATTGATACTTTTCAATCTCAGAAAAATTCACACTATAGAGCAGAATTTTAGCAGAGTTTAACCCGCCAAGTTCTTGCCCGATTGTTTGGTTGATAACCTGATAATACGTTGCGGTAGATTCCCAGCTCATACCGCCTATTAACCCGATAGTTTTCATATTTTTTATAATTAGAGATTAATAATGCCCATAAATTTAGTTTTTATGGGCAAATATTATTATATTGTAGATACAAAATCAACTAAAACTTTAAACGATGCGTGATATTATGCTTTTTCAGGGCATCTTCAGCCTTATCGAAATCGCACCCCAACTCATCAATATTATGAGCATCATCACTGATAACCGTTTTTATTCCAAATTCTGCAATTTTATCTAAAATTTGTGAACACGGAAAAAAGTCATTTATTTTTCGCAAGCCCTTTGTACTGATTTCTATACCCATATCATTCTTTTGCAGCGCCTTAAGAACTTCGATTTTATTTTCAACATATTGTTCAGGACCGCAAATATCGTCACCCAATTTACGAACATAATCAATATGCGCTAAAAACGAATACAACCCGCTTTCTGCCGATTTTTTCATCGCCATAAAGTGATTAGCTATATATTCCGGTAAATTTTTGACAGTATCCGTTATACCTTTAAGACAATCTATATTGAGAATTGTCTCGCCGCTTTCATTAGGCATAAAATGATTTCCGCTTACCAAATAATCATAATCAAGTTGCGACAAAAACTCTTTAAATTCCTCGAGCCAACCATTATAAGTGAAAAAATCAACCTCAAAGCCAACATACAATTTAATGTTTTCCTTTTTAGAAACCTGACGAATATGTTCGCAATGCTTCTGGAAATCAGGCAGGCAACTCTTAAAATCATTGCGATAAACCGTGGAAGCATACCTTGAACGCAACATATCCCAAGAAGGACTTTGCTCCATATTTTTATGAATAATCATATGGTCGCTGATGCCCATTTCACAAAAACCGATTTTCTTTGCCTGAGCTACCATTTCTTCCAAAGAGCGTTTGCCATCAGAAAAATTTGTGTGATTATGATATGAAAAATTTTGAACTTTAAGCATTTTTTATATACCCCAATAACGCTGTTACCGCTGCCGGTGTAACTCCGGTAATTCGTGACGCTTCACCAATGGTTTTAGGTTTTACTCTTGTAAAACGCTGCACCATCTCCGTAGAAAGGCCGCCGATTTTATTATAATCAATATCGTCACGAATTTTTAAATTCTCATCGCG
>OMQI01000172.1 GCA_900313185.1 uncultured Rhodospirillaceae bacterium | reverse complement strand
TAAAAACAGAACTCCGAAAAACAAAGCCATCCGGCACAAGGCGGTTAAAGCAAAAATTTTAAGTTTATGTTTGAGCTCGCTTAAGTGATTAACACTCCAACGCAAACTGTAAAAATATACAATACCTACCGCAATACCGCATACCACCGCTAAAATCAGTCGCCAGTTCTCGGCCTGTTGCCACATTAATTCCAGAAAATTACCGTTCATTTTTATCTCCTTGTTCTTTTGCGCAGTCGTTTTCCAGTTGTTTTATCTTATCCTCTTCTATTTTGAGCCACCAATAGGCATTGAAAGCTCCCCATACGGCTCCGACAAACAGCAATGACAATCGCCAAGAAAATCGTTGCGGCAAAGTCTCATCTAAATATCCTCCGCACCATATACCCAGCAAAATCGGTATAATAATTACCCCGCCCAGTGAAGCAATCATTCCGAACTCCGAACTCCAACGGCGATACGGACGGCGCTTTATTTGCTCCGCCTTATAAACCAAATTATCGCAAACTTTTTTTCCGCTCGGAGTTTTAAAATCAGACATCGGCACCTCCTTGCTTCAAATTAATAAAGCCACGGATTAATCCGGCCTCAAGTCTGGCCATTGCCGCATTCAATTCTTTACGGTCTTCTTCGTCTTGTTTAAATTCCAGACGAATTATTTTTTCCAACTCGTCCAACGTATCACCAAGAACGGCTTTTTGTACGGTAACTGTTACCGTATCTCCTTTTTTTACCACTATACCGCGATGGCACGCAGCAAATCTTTCCTGATTTTCCTCCGTTACGTAACTTAAAACATTGGCATTCATCGCTGCCGTAAAATCAATATGATGCGGAAGCAAAGTGCGATATCCGCTAAAAGTCTCCATACTGACTTTCTTTATGCGACAGTTTAGTGCTGTACCTAACGGAGTGTAAATCTGCAATTTCATTGATTTTCTTCCTCCGCCTTCATTTTTTCATAAGCTGCTTTTTTGTCTTTGGTCTTTTCGATAACTTCATCTATATCGCCGACCATAAAGAAATCATTTTCCGACAGATAATTAAATTCACCGGATAGGATACGTTCGCAACCTTCAATAGTTTTCTCCAAATCAACCGAACGCCCTTCCATTCCGGTAAATTGATGTGTGGTATGGAACGGTTGAGTTAAGAATCTTTCCAATTTTCGTGCGGTCAAAACCGTTTGTTGGTCGTGTTCGGGTAATTCATCAAAACCGAGCATAGCAATAATATCTTTCAGCTCTTCATATTCGGCGAGGCATTTACGAACTGCCACCGCAACCTTATAATGACGTTCTCCCACAATCTGCGGTATCAGCATATTTGAAGATGAATTGAGCGGGTCAACAGCAGGATACAAACCTTGTGAGGCTCTCGCTCGTGATAGTACTATACTTGAAGAAAGGTGAGCAAATGTATGCACCGCCGATGGATCGGTAAAATCATCAGCCGGAACATATACCGCCTGAATAGAAGTTATCGCAGCATCTTCCGTAGATGCAATACGTTCTTGTAAATCGGCAATATCGGTACTGAGTGTCGGCTGATAGCCCACTCGTGAAGGAATTTGTCCGAGTAAAACCGAAACTTCGGAACCGGCTTGCACAAAACGGAAGATATTATCAATCAACAACAATACATCTTTTTTTTCGGTATCACGGAAATATTCAGCCATCGTCAAACCGGTCAGCGGAACTCTGAAACGCACCCCCGGTGCCTCGTTCATTTGCCCGAACACCATAACCGTTTTATCCAAAACTCCGGCTTCTTTCATTTCTCGATATAATTGTTCTCCTTCTCGAGAACGTTCTCCGACGCCGCAAAAAATACTTACCCCTTCATAGCGCCCGACCATATTATTAATCAGCTCGGTAATTAATACAGTTTTACCCACACCGGCGCCGCCGAATAATCCGGCTTTACCGCCACGCTCCATCGGAGCCAACAAATCAATGGCCTTAATACCCGAGATAAATATCTCGGAACTGGCTTTGCGTTTATTTAACGGCAATGCTTTGGCGTGTATAGATTTTTTATGCTTAACTTCAATTTCAGAGCCTCTGTCTATCGGCTCACCGAAGACATTAAACATTCTGCCCATTACACTGTCACCGACCGGTACTTCTATCGGATGACCGCTGTCAACAACTTTGGTATTTCGTGATAAACTTTGTGTCGGTCCCATCACAACCGCACGCACTGTTTGTTTGTCAATGTAACCCTGTACTTCGGCAACCAAATTATCAATCTTAAGTTCATTATTTATTGCCGGCAATTCATCAGGAAAAACAACTTCCAACACACCGCCGTTGATTGCCGAAATATATCCGATATTTTTATGCTCTGCCATTTTCTTACCCGCTTTATTTTTTTCAAATAAATAATCATTGGGAAAGCTTTTTTCCACTTATGGCAAAAGAATATCTGATTTGCGTTAAATTTATCTTAAAAGCCGGCTGAAAAGTACAGCTTACAACAATCCTAAAATAGCCTCTATAATCGGTTTATCTGCCGGTGCAAAATCATATTTCGGCAGGTCTTTGGGATTAATCCACTTATATTGTTCGTGTTCCAACACCAACGGAATATCTTTACTTTTACAAGTTGCCCAAAAAGAATGGAGAATGATGGTGCCGAAATCATAATCATAACTGCTGTCAACAAAATGCTTGTCAATAAATATCTCTAAGCCCATTTCTTCCATCATTTCTCGTTTAAGGCACTCTTCCAAAGTTTCTCCCTGCTCCAGCTTACCACCCGGAAATTCCCATTTATATTCCAGACTTTTACCGTGTTTGCGCTGAGCAATCAAAATCAGCCCGTCACACATAATCAAACCGGCCGCCACATCACGTTTTGATTTAATTAAAGCATCATTGATAATTTCTGCCGAACTCGGTTTTTTGCATTCATCCGTCATATTTTTTCTCCTCAATTTATGCCTTTAATATCATATTGTCCGACGTTTTTCAATAATTATATCAAAATCGGGGCATAACAAAAAAACCGGACTTTGAAGTCCGGCTTTTTTGTTAAAAGATGTAATTAAAATTCGTATCTTAAACCCATGGTAATTTCATGAGCATGCGGTTTATAATCAAACTTCTCATAGTAATACCCCGGAACACGATATTCTTTATCAAAATCACCATAAGTAATATAACGGTAACCCAAATCCAAAACAGCATGGTTGCTTACTCTGTAACCTACACCAACACCGATTTGCATAGCAGCACCGTCATCTTTTTCGTTCAAATGGGAATTTAAACCTGAAAATTCAGAACGTCCCCAACCTAAACCTACACCGGCATACGGTGTCAGATACGGCATACCTTGCAAGTCAAGGTCAAAATATACGTTAAACAACGCAGCCTGTGTTTTTACCTTCATTTTCGGACCGCCTTTTATATTCTTTTCGGCATCGGCATTTTTGGTATATTCTACTTCAAAACGGAATTTTCCGGTAGATACCGGATAAATTGTACCGGCGGCTATCGAACCACCCCATACGCTGTCATGAGCCTTAAGTTTTCCTTCATCTACTCCTTTAGCCTTAATTTCACTTTGACCAATCATATATTTAGCTTTTGCTGCAACATACGGATTAAATTCAAAAGCCGAAGCATTTGCAGCTGTTAAGCATGCAACACCGGCCAATAATAAAATTTTCTTCATGTTTATTGTCCTTTATAAAGTTATAACATGAAAGAACATCGTCTTTCGGGTATATTAGAAAACATTTTCTTGCTTAATGTCAAATAAAATATTCTTACAAATTGTGACAATAAAAAAACCGGAGCAAAACTCCGGCTTTTTTTGAGTAATATCTGTCATAAATTAAGCATTACCGAACGGATTTATCTCTTCTTCGGCTGCAGCTTTACGCAAGTCAAAGAAATTCAAAATTGCTACCGATACATAAATTGAAGAATATGTACCGATAATCACACCCACGGTAATCACAAAAGCAAAACTGCGCAATGCATCTCCGCCGAACACCAACAATGCCACCGAGGCAAACAAAGTTGTCAAGCTGGTTAAAATGGTACGGGAGAAAATGTCGTTAATACTTTTGTTCAACAAATCATACTGTGCCATTTTCTTGTACTTTTGTAAATTTTCTCTGATACGGTCATAAGTCACCACCGTATCGTTTATGGAATAACCGGCAAGCGTCAAAAGTGCGGCAATTGTGGTTAAGCTCAACTCGAAATG
>OMQI01000174.1 GCA_900313185.1 uncultured Rhodospirillaceae bacterium | reverse complement strand
TATACTGCGCTTTCTGATAAAGGGGCAACTATGCCGGCAACTCAAAACAGTGCAAATTTAGCAAACACCGTAGCAAGCATTCCGGCAGGTGGTGGCGATACCGTAACGGCGGTAAATTATACCGGTTCTGCAATAACGGCCGGTGATAAAGTTTGGCTTAATAAAAAAGCCAATGTGTCTGCCAGCGCAGTTGCAGTATCCACATCATCATCTAATAATGTTTATATAATAGAACCTACAGGTAATTTTGTATATCATTCTACATACAAATACGATATATCCACAGGAACGGATATTGGCGGGCAGGCCAACGCAGGTATGAATTTAGGAACTTATACTCATTATTATGATGAGTACAATAATATTTTTATCTATAATTATATGATAAATGCTTCGGGCAGTACCCAAACAACGTTATATTATAAACAGGGGAACTATGCAGCCGGAAACAGAGAAAGTGCTTCTCGCTTTCATTTATATAGAATTGATAAAGAAAATAATTTTGCAATTGTTAAAGATTGGAAAGTATATTCAGAGAACGGTAACTCTTATGCCAGCTCCCATATTTGCGTAATTGGCGATAAAATGTATTATTCCGAAACTACTACAGGTTATAAATTAATTGCCACAATAGATGAAAATGCAACGCAAATAAACACCTCAGACAGAAGGGATGATTATTTTGTTTTACATTCTACATCTGATGATAAAATTGCAATTTGTACGAAACCAGCTTCATCCAACGTTCAAAACGGATGGGGAGAAGTTAAATTAATAAACGTTAATGATGATTATACATTGGGGAATGTATTTGTTTCAGCAAACAGCGAGTTAAACAATTTACTTTCACAATCGCCGCTGTATTTTTCGTTTAACCGCATAACCGGCATATTATGTATAAGCAAATACGATTCAGTTGATGTTACGTCTTATGGAGTATTTAAGTATGAAAACGGTGACTTTACAACCATTTCAATAAATTTAAGCAATACATTAGGGCAAAGTTGGTATGGTTATTTATTTATGACAGCTTCAACTGACTTATCAAAAATACAGTTCGGTAATTTGTTGTTTACATTAGAGCAAACGGCGGACGGCACGTATAAGGCCATTCCGTATTCTTATGCAATGGGGCAACAAACATTGACCGGCGTTGCTGACGAAAACGCAGCAAACGGCGCAAGTTTTGAAGCAACTACAATAATTCCGGAATAAGGGAGAATGATTATATGGATTGGGGAGTTATTAGCGGATGCACTTCGCTGGTTGGCTTGATATTGGCGATAGTGCGGCTTGGCGAGTGGAAAGCCAGGCAAGAAGTGAAATTAGAAAACTTGGAGCAAAGATTTAAAAACAGCGATGGTAAAATTGAAGCCATCGCTGTTTTGCAATCACAACAAAACTTAGTGCTGACCGAAATTAAAACTCGTTTGGAACTTTTGTTGGAAGGGAAAATGAGGAGAAAGAAAAATGACGGATAGCATTGATGTGGATATAGATATTTTGGCTCGTACCATATACGGAGAGGCCAGAGGTGAAGGCCTTGAAGGAATGGAAGCGGTGGCTTGCGTGGTTATGAACAGATATAAATCACATAAGTGGTTCTGCGGATACGTGATTAAAGACGGTGTTAAGTGTCCGAGTATTGTTCAAACATGTTTGAAAAAATTTCAATTCAGTTGTTGGAATAAAAATGATCCGAATTTGCGTAAAATTAAAAATGTTACGCCGGAAGATAAAATTTTTAAGCAATGTTTGCAGATTGCACGGGCGGCGATATGCGGAAATCTCAAAGATTTTACCGGCGGTGCCGTATACTATCATACCAAAGCAATCAAGCCAAAATGGGCAATAGGAAAAACTCCTTGCTACGAGGTGAAAGATCATCTGTTTTATAAGGAGGATTAGTATGAATAAAAAGGACAGACATCAATATCGTTTTTGGCGGTGGCTGATTTTAAGCGTGGTGCGAATACCCAGACTTTATGTTTTGGTGTGGGGATTTATCGGGCTGTGTGCATTAGCCGTGCTTAAAGGTGATGTAATGCCCCTGATTGCGGGTTTATTGCAATGAAAATGATATTGCTATGGTTTGTCAGCGTAATTATGGCGGCATACGGTGGCTTTTTATACGGTAAAAGTCAGACCAAAACGCAAATTGTCGAAAAGCAAGTGGAGGTAATAAAATATGAGGCAAAGAAAAGAGCCAAGATTCAGGCTCGTCCTAATGCTAATCGTGATGAGTTGCTTGAACTCATGCGCACGGGACATTTGTGAGCCTGTTATTTTACCGCAGTTTCCGTATGCCGGCCCTAAAGTGGCTGATGAATTACAAAATTTAAGCGCCGAGAAATATCCGCATCTCTGGGAGTGGGTGGGGCGTTTGAATAAATTGAGATTAGAGTTGGAAAATTAATATATTTAACCGAAAGGAGGCAAGATGCCCAGAAAGAAAATAAAAAATGTATATTCGC
>OMQI01000176.1 GCA_900313185.1 uncultured Rhodospirillaceae bacterium | reverse complement strand
CAAAGAATTGTATAAGGCAGCCTCAACAAATAATCCATGGGTATTAGGTAAAAATTTGTTGATGGACAGCGGAGCACGAACGCAACATTTGAGAGACTTGTTTCGCTCGCATCCGATATTGTCGCGTATAAAATATCGTTCAAAAGGCTACTATTGCCTGATTATAACGTAATTTATACACAGCTAAATACAACTAAAGTATGATATAAGTCGGATGAGTGTCCGATAAACATTATAGATAAAAACAGCCGAAAGTATCTTTTTGTCGGTTGAATATCCGAGTATGTCCGATTTTTACTCAGACCTATCCGACTGTATTTTAGTTACTTAATTCCTCAAAGTTTGAATGTAATTTTCAATAACTTTATGAGGAAAAATAATCATGGAAAATCAAAATTCAACCACGAACAGCTATTTAACCACAAAAGAGCTGTCTCAACGGTGGAAAGTCAACCCCAACACAATCGAACATTGGCGCATATATGGTTTCGGGCCAGAATTCATAAAAATCGGGCGCAAGGTGCTTTATTCACTCGAAAGCATAATTGAGTTTGAAAATAAGAATAAAGCTCAAAACACGTTAGAGAACAAATTAGAGAATAACTAAGCGTTATCTGTGATTTGCAATGAGTGGCTGGATAAAAATTCATAGACGTATCACGGAATGGGAATGGTATAGCGATGCTAATACCTTTCGCTTGTTCATGCACTTGCTTTTAACGGCAAATTATGAGGACAAGCGGTGGCGTAATGTCAATGTCAAGCGCGGGCAACTCGTAACCGGCAGACAAGAATTAGCGCAAGCATTAAGACTCTCGGAACGCCAGATAAGAACATCTTTAGATAAACTCAAAATGTCCGGCGTAATAACCACGCAAACGACCAACCAATATTCGCTCATAACCATAGGAAAATATGACCTATTCCAAGAAAAGCCAGTTGAAAATGTCCAGCAAAAAGTCCAACCAATGACAAGCAAAATGTCCGACAAAAGTCCAACGAAAAGCCAGTCAAGAGTCCAAGCAGTAGCCACGACTCAAGAAAATAAGAATTGTTTAAAAAATAAAATATCCTCACTTCATTCGGATATTTTATCAAAAGACGAACCTCAAAAAAATGGCAGGAGCTTTGCGGAATTGCTTAAATCCAAAGGAATTGAGTAATGTCTGTAATGGATTATCTAAATCGCAAGCATAAAGTGATGAATTGTGTTTTCGAGATTTTATACGATTTATACGGCGAGCCGACATGGCTTAGAAAACCAAAAGACGGACAAGAACCCGAAAAAATCATCGAACAATGGATTACCGAGCTGGGTAGTTATTCGGAAGTTCAGTTGCGCCAAGCGTGCTATAACCTTTTCAAATACAAAAAAGTCGCGACATTTCCTAAACTGGCACACCTTTTGGCAGAGTTGAGCGACCAAGAAAAAGAATGCGAACAAGCTCAAAAGCAAGATACTGGCAAATACCGTTATTTTTGCATTGAACACGAGCTGATGCAACGTGATATTGAGAATAATTGTTGCGTTCATATTATCACAGATTACAAATACGCCGCAGATTATGTCTTATCTGTTATGCTTAAAGATGTAATGGGTATTGAGGAATATAAGAACTTAGAGGCAAAATACAAAAACGATTGGCCGCTTATGCAAGGCAAAAAATATCGTAAAGCGATGGAACTCGGGCTGTTCAACAACTTTGATAAAATCTTGGATAAAGTTGCAAAGGAACGGCGACATGGGTAAATTATCACGACAAGATATAATGGCACGTTTTGAGGAAGCCGTTATTGTGGCAAAACGTTTGCCACCGGTAATGCCGGCAGGATATAGAACTGCTTGGCCTGAATTCATTTTAACCGAGCTTGAAATATTACAACAAGACAGAAAACCATTAAAGATACTGCCTACACCGGAACAGCTCTCACGATTAGATGAAGTTTTGAATTGGATTGTTTTGCTTACGGAAATAGAGCGTAAATTGATATGGATGCGAGCAAATCGTAAACCGTGGCGCGAAGTATGCGGTACACTTGGTTTATGTCGTAGTGGTGCAAATGAAAAACTTAATGGTGCGCTTGACTATTTGAGTGAAGTGATTGGCGACGTATAAAATTTGCACAAACAACGTTTGTATAGAGATGTCTTGAACTATAAAAAACGTATTAGAGCTGATGTAGCAAAACTTTTTATGGACATTTTCGCGTTTTTTTGCATATATTTTTATTAAGATGAGAAAAGGTGTCGGCAGGCACTTTTTCTCGTTTTTTATTGCCTCTTAAGGCGAAATAAATATTCTGGGTCCTTCTGAAAGAAAAACCCTATAGGGGTGGCTCAAGTGCGGCGCATTTTTAGCCGATACCCCGAAAATTTTGGTTGACACAGTTGACATTTCTACTCCTTTTGTTTGTGTTTTCAGGGGATTCCAGAATATTTATGTAATTTATCTCTCAAAAATTATTATTGAAAATTCAAATAGATAAAGTTTTTCAGATTTTTTCTGATTTAGTTGACAATTTCGGCGGTTTTCTTAGGAATTCCGCCGTTTTCATTTATAAAGGATGTAAACCTATGGATAAAGTTGAAGTGAACACAAATCTTGAATATAGCCGCCGTAAATTGGCGGACTTAAAAGAATATGACGGCAACGCGCGTACGCATAATAAAGAACAGATTATGCAAATCGCTAATTCTATGATGGAAAATGGCTGGACTGCGCCGATGCTGATTGATGAAAATGATATGATTTTAGCCGGACACGGCAGAAAAGCGGCTGGCGAAATGTTGGGCGTTGAAGAAGTGCCGGTTATGATTATTCGCGGCTTAACTCCGTCACAAAAAGCGCGGCTTTGTATTTCTGAAAATCAAATTGCTCTTAATGCTGGCTGGGATTTGGAAAAATTGTCGGAACAATTAAAGTTTATCATGGATGACGGGCTTGATTTGGAAATTACCGGTTTTGATGATGACTTCTTAAAAGATGCCTTAAAGCTGGATGCCAACAACGAGCTGTTAGACCCATTGGAAGGCGAAAAGGAAGAAAAAGCTCAAACAAATAAATTCTTGTCGTTTGGAAGTTATAAAATCCATATTTCAGAAGAAGAATATCAAGGCTTAGCGGATGCTTACGAAAATTTCGTTAAGGAAAACGGTGTACGCTATGGATTTGTTGCAAAGGTTTTATTAAAACAATGTTAGAATTTGATTATCCTCTTAAAGATTTAGTCGGAGCAGATTATAACCCGAGAGAGATTGACGAAGAATCATTAAAAACACTTCGCGAATCAATCAAAACGCTTGGCATTGTTAAGCCGATAATCGTGTCCGGTAATTTAATTGTTGCCGGACACCAAAGAACAAAGGCTTTGCTTGCCGCTGGAATTGATAAAGCTCCGGTTTATTTATTACCGCCGAATATAAATCAAACAGATGAAATACGTTTCAACCAGTTGCACAACGGCACGGATTTTGACAGCGGAGACGAAAGAGCTTGGGTTGGCAGAAGTGATAAACTCGGTTATGAAATGGTTAATCCGCTTAAATTACGAGGCAATATGCGTGCAAGAATGGCAAATGTCCGTAATGAAATATGCAAGCTGATTATCAAATACGGTAACTGGGGCGCGTGTGTTGCCAATCAAGAGGGAAAAGTTATTCACGCCGGACAATATGTTTTG
>OMQI01000177.1 GCA_900313185.1 uncultured Rhodospirillaceae bacterium | reverse complement strand
TATCCGCCATCAAGAAGTCTGTTTATTATGTCGGCAAATAAAACCGGATGTCTGCATACGGCAGGAAGTGCAATTCTCACCTTATTTTTCGGTAACTTCGTTAATTCCTTTACATCGCTCTGCGGATTAATCAGGTAAATTATCTCGGCAAACTTATCAAAATCGAGCAAATTCAGATATGACAAATTATCGATTTTAATGGTAAATAATTGCGTTTCTTTACTTTGTTTGCTGCCTATAATTTCCGGTAATTCAACAGGTTGTTGTTTAATATTGATTCTGTTATACAAATCTCGACGCAAATAATTAAGCAGTGACGCCGGTGCAAACAAGCCGCTTTCGTTATTGATGACCAACCTTTTCAAATTAAACGGAGTATCTCCGGTTTTAGCAAAAGCTTTTTCAATTGCTTCTTTACTTTTATCAAGATTCACCGCCGGAGTGAATTCTCCTTCAACAATTGCAGAGAACTCGCCGCATTTTGCCGTTATTTTGTCATCATAGACATTTACTTCGACTTCAATATCATATTTATTGCGAAACTCGTGCGGTTTCGGTTTTTCGTAGTGATAGGCTCCTTTTACCTCACCTGATGATGCTAAGTAAACTTTATCGCCTTTCTTTAAGGTCGGATACCCTCTAGGTAATTCAATCTCTGCTGTTTGCCCTGCTTTTACCTCAAAAACATTTTTAGAACCGACGAAAATTTTCTGCGCCGAAAAACCAAACGGCTTTTCATCACCGGCCGCATCAAATTGCAAACCGTCATAACGGGCAATTTTATGCGTCGGAGTGAGTTTTACCCGTCCGTGTGACACATTTTCCACATTGCCGATTAAAAGCCCTCTATGGCCCACAAAATCACGATCAATCACATTTTTATCTTTACCGTTAAAGTGAAATTTACACCACGGGCGAGAAAAAATCTGTTTTATCCGTTCTTCCCTATTCTCATCGGCACCTTTACCATCCAAAATCCGTCTGTAATAATCGGTAACTGCCGCCACATAAAGAGCCGATTTTTTGCGCCCCTCTATTTTAAGCGAAGTTACCGGCATATTAAGCACATCTTCCTGCAGAGCCATATCTTTCATAGAAAACAAATGATTTTCTTTGCCGTTACACATAAAAGAAGCTCGGCAAGGATACAAACACTTCCCTCGATTGGCACTGCGGGCATATTCCACAGAAGAGAACATACATAAACCACTGTATGAATAACACAAAGCTCCGTGAATAAATGCTTCGGTTTCCAAATCCGGAATAGCAGCTATTTCCTTAATCTCGGCGGCTGTCAATTCACGAGCCAATACCACCCGCTTAAAACCGAGCTTCTTCAAATACAGGGCGCCTTCTTTATTATGCACCGCCATTTGCGTACTGGCGTGCATTTCAAAATGAGGGTATTTTTCTTTCATCACCCGTGCCACGCCTAAATCTTGAATAATCAGCCCATCGACGTGACAACGTGTGCAAATATCCAAACTTTCGATCAATCCGGAAAGTTCGCTTTCTTGCAACACGGTATTGAGTGCCACATATACCTTGCGATTAAGACTATGGGCATAAGCGGTAAACTCATCCAAAGTCGGCTCATCAAAATTAGTAGCAGTTGCTCGTGCCGAAAATCTGGAAAGCCCTAAATAAACGGCATCGGCGCCATAATAGAGTGCGGCATAACCGGCTTCGATATCGCCGGCGGGTGCTAAAAGTTCCTGTTTAAGCATTAAATAAAATCCTTTAATTTCACTTGTCGCCAAGCTACGCCAAAACCTCTCTGATGTCAAGCCGTAAGAAACAACATTCTTGATTAAATCAATATCATATTGACTTATGGCTTGTAAGCCGTTATTTATATAAAAAACAAGGAGAAATATTATGAATTTTGACAACATAAAAGTAAATCTGCAATATTTTTTACCAAAGCATATTTTAACCCGTGCGGTAGGTCTATTAGCCTCTGCAAAGCTGGGAAAAGCCACAACTTTTGCCATTGAACAATTCGCCAAAGTTTATAATATCAATCTTGACGAGATGGAAGGTGATATTTCCAACTATCAGACTTTTAACGACTTTTTCGCTCGTCCGCTTAAATATAATGCCCGCCCGATTGATGCCGAAGCAAACAGCGTGGTATTTCCGGCTGACGGTAAAATAAGCCAATTCGGCAAGTTAAAAGATAATTTTCAATTGCAGGCCAAAGGCCATTATTTCACCACCGAAGCGTTGCTCGGCGATGATAAGGATGCCAAACTCTTTGACAACGGTTCATTTATGACGGTTTATTTATCTCCGCAAGACTATCATCGTGTGCATATCCCAATGAAAGGAAAATTGCTTAAAATGACCCATATTCCGGGAGAGCTGTTTTCGGTTAATCCGTTGTATGTTCGTAATATTCCGGAGCTTTTTTCACGCAATGAACGTGTGGTTTGCTTGTTTGAAACCGAGTTGGGAAAAATGGCTGTGATATTCGTCGGTGCCGCAATCGTTCGCAGTATCAGCACGGCTTGGGCCGGAACCGTAGCACCGGCAAAATCTTGCCAACCGACCGTTACCGACTACAGCAAGCAAAAGTTTGAATATGAAAAAGGGGAAGAAATCGGTCGTTTCGTTATGGGAAGCACCGTGATTTGTTTGTTTGAAAAAGATAAAATAAATTTTGAAACCACTCTGGAAGCGGAACAAAAAGTCAAATTAGGTGAAAAGATGGCACAATTTCACACTGCAAACAAAACAGCCAAAAATGTAGCTTCATCTGCTCGCAAGGCTAAAAAATAGATATTTGTTACGATTTCACTCGTCTAATATCTTAGGTCGTTTCACCTTTGCCCTTTTGACTACTTCATCGGTAATATCCTCGACCTCTTCTGTCTGCGTCGCTATCACACGCTTATCAAACACAACGGAGGCATTCTTTTCTATGCCGACATTTGCTACCGTTTGATTTATTTCTTCCGTCAGATTTTCCAAAGTATTTGAATATTCCTTCAACATCGTATCACGTTTAAGTTTTAATGATTGCAAATACATATCCGAAAAAGTATCTTTATCCTTAGTTTCCTTTAAGGAGGCAATTTTCTTTTGTGCCGTTGAAACCTCATCATTTAGGACTTTTATTTTTGCCTCAAATTCCTTATTGATATCGGCAATATTGAGCTTTAACAGAGCTTTTTCCAAGTCAAACACATATATTTTTTTCA
This sequence comes from uncultured Rhodospirillaceae bacterium, assembly GCA_900313185.1. Taxonomy (GTDB): domain Bacteria; phylum Pseudomonadota; class Alphaproteobacteria; order RF32; family CAG-239; genus RUG410. Next base: position 4,044 of record OMQI01000177.1, on the reverse strand, counting down.
GCTGTCTCGTTATAGTATTAACGGATGCTCCGGTTGAATATAATGCACCGCCATCTTAATTTGCCCTGTTATTAACAAATGTACCGTTTAATGTAGTAATAGCAGTAGTTTGAGAACCTCCGCCAAGAGAAATAGCACCACCGTATTGTGCCGAATTGTCGGTAAAGTCTGCCGTAACGTTGGCTATAACGCCTTGATAAACCTTTATGGCACCACCCCCTGTCTATTGCCGGAACTGTTACCGACAAAGCTACCTATAGTGTTATCTCCTTTGGTAGTAACAAGATCATATGTTTGGTGTGGATTGGATGGGTACGACAATGATTCACCGCATATTTTATCAAGCGTTGATTCCATAGCACTGACTTCCGCCACTGCTTCATTCGACGCCAAAACAACGCCGGCGGTAAATAACCCGACGTTTATCAACCAACATTTTTTGAGGACGCTCCTATATTGCCTCGTTAAAAGTCCTATTCCGGTCCGTGTTAACCTCAACAACCTACTCATCTCCTACCAAAATTTATCAATAATAAACATCAAACAACAACACCAAATGTCCGACAATACCTATATTGCCGGAATAAAGTTTATTTTCTCTTATTTTTTTTTAAAGTCGGTAGAACTATATCTCGTTTCTTTATAGCCAACAAACGAAGCAATAACATAAACAATAAATTTACTCACCCCGAGCATAAAAGCAAACCCTGCTTTACAGCTCTGAAAAATTTACTATCCATCATAGTCTCTCCAATAATTAATATCTATTGCCCAAACACCTGCAAATATAACACTTACGTATATTTTGCAGGTTTTGTTCCAATAAACATCTGAGAAAAGTATACTACCATCGGTATTAAATATCAATAGCACCAAACTACATTTTTCTATTGAATAATTGTTAAAAATGCTCATAATGAACCCATAAGTATTAAATAAAAAATACAAAAAGGAAGGTAAAAAATGAAAAAAACTATTGTATTGTCTTTAAGTGCTATTGTTATTTTGTGTGCCGGCGCTGCTCTCGGCTATGCATTCAATTGTTATAAAAACAAACTGGCTGTTATTGATATTGCCGCAGTTGTCAGCAAATCGACACAAGTCAACGACCTCAAATTTGATATGGAAAATAAAACTCAAGCATTAACTCAATGGCTGAAAAACGCTCAAAATGAGGTTAAATCTGAAAAAGATGAAGAAAAACAAAAAGCATTATTGCAAAAATACAATGACGAGTTTGCTCAAAAACGTGGTGAAATTTCCAGAGATTATAATAAAAAATTGCAAGCTGTCGATAAAGATATTAATGATACGATTGCTAAAATCGCCCAAGAAAAAGGCTATAAATCAGTTATCACCAAAAGCGTAGTTGTTTACGGCGGAGATGATATTACCGAGGAAGTAATTAAAGCCGTTAAATAAGCCCTATTCCACAAAGTCGATAATGTGAGAATTCGAAAATGAATTATTTTAAATACATTGATTTTACCAAAATATCGAATTTTAATTTAGAAAAATTCGTCACTGATTGGTGGAAAAATCTGGATTCCTGTGCAAAAAAATCCTTTATTTGGATGTTCTCGATAATAAACATCGTTTTTTTATGGCATACGGTTACATTCTTTTTCGGAAATCACGATTGGGGACACGTCAGACACGGTATTAATCTCGGTTGGTCTATGTTTGACGGGCGTTGGGGCGCCGGTATTCTGCAACAAGTAGTTGCCGGAGAAATATTTCCGGTTTTAAATAACCTGTTTTGTTTCTCCGGCTTTTGCTTTGCAATGATTGCATTGGCAAAATACTGGAAACTCCCTAAATCGACAATGGTTTATACTGTTTTCGGTTTGTTTATCATGCTGTTGCCATATACATATCCGTGGCTGCAGTTTGTTCGCTCCGAAACTCATTTTTGGAATATCCTCATTATTATCTGGGGATTAATGCTGGCGGATAAAGGAAAAACGTATTTCCAATTAATTGCTTTTGTTCTGTTTGTATTTTCCATGGGGTGCTACGGAACAACAATCGAAGCTATGGTCAGTATTTTTTTGGGAAAATGTTTGTTGGATATCGTATTTGATTATGATAATTTCAAAGACTTCTGCCAAAAGCATTACAAACCGATTTTGAACATTTCTGTATCCTTTGTCGTTTATGTAATCATTTATAAGGCATTGTCTTACCGATATCCTCCTGCTTATACCAGTGATATTGTCAATATCCGCACTTTCTGGGAAAATATCCTAAATCTTCCGCATTATATTGTTGCTCTGTTCATCTGCAAAGCTACATATATGCCGCCGCTGTTCAAGATGTTATTGGGATTATCATTCCCTATTTCTTTATTTTGTGTTGCAAAAAAGAAACTTAACGAGCTTTTACTGATTTTGTTGATTTTTGTCGCTCTGATTTTATCATCACAAATCATCCAAATATTGTCGGTAACCGACTTTTCCAATCAGTTGAGAGTAGACTTTTTCAGTATGCCGTATATATATGCCACAGGTTGGGCTGTTCTTCTTCGTCAAAAAGAAAACATCTGGAAAAGTATCGCCCTGTTTTTTATGGCAATTGCTATATGCTATTCCACATTACAGGCATTTCGTGATCAAAAATTTAAATACTTTGACTTTCAAGTCGATATGAAAATGTTTGATGACATCAGAGCTCGTATCAAGGCTTCACCTAATTTTTCGCCGGATAAAATGTATCGTTTATTAATTATCGAATGTGTCAGAGATCAAGTATCTTATTTTGATAATTTTAACGGCGATACTGAGTGGAGTTGGAATAACTGGGTTTCATTTGTTCCGGCTTGGAATGCCCGAGATTTCTTTAATTTCTATGAAATAAAACCTTTTATATCAGTATCATACCACACATGGAAAGAACTGTTATCCTATGGTCGTCCGACATCAGATGAAATTTATTATATTACAAATACGGCAAAAGCTTGGCCTGATGCAAACAGTATCAGCATCGTGGGTGATATAATCTATATCGTGATTTCCCAAAAAGAATTGGATAACTTCAAAAAAGAATTGAAAAAATTGGGATATATAAACAGCGAAATACAGGAGTAGAAATGATTTCTAATAATAATGGCCTGATTTGTTTAAGCAATCAAAAAGCCGAGTGTAAAATTTCTCTTTTCGGCGGACAAATCATATCATACCGCCCCAAAACACAAAAACACGATGTATTTTGGTTGGGAGATTTAAATAAATTTGATAATGCTTCAGCTATTCGCGGTGGGGTTCCGGTTTGTTGGCCGAGATTTGCCGCCGAAGAACTTAATAATCATTTTCCACGCCACGGTTTCGCCCGAATTTCAAATTGGAATTTAGACGGTATTGAGATTGACGAAGATAAAATTGAAGCAAAATTGTCTTTAGTACCCGATGTAAAATATAACGCCGATGTTACTGCCACACTTTTTATCAAAATTACCGATTGCTTGGAATGCTCATTGGAAACGACCAATCTCGGCAATAAAATCTTTAATTTCAGCGAAGCGCTTCACGCTTATTTCAACGTTGGTTTACGAGACGAAACAATTGTAAGAGGTTTATCAGGATGTAGCTATAAAAGCTCTTTGGATGGGGAAATTTATACTTTAGAAAATGATTTGAAAATAAATCAAGAATTTGACGCCGCTTTTAATCATACCGGTATAGCTAAAATAGAAGATAAAGTATTTAACCGTATCATAACACTGGAAAAAATCGGCTCAAATAAAACAATAGTCTGGAATCCCGATAAAGATTTGGCGGAAATGTCTGCCGGACAATGTAAAAATTTTATATGTGTTGAACCTGCAAACCAAGGAGATGCCTTTATCACTTTACAACCTAAACAAAGCCACAAAATAACGATGATTGTCAGGGTAAAAAACATTTAGCAGAATCAATTAAGCACAAGGTTCGACAGATGGCAAATATAACGGAAAAACTGGAAACATTTTTTATCATAATTGCAGTTGCATTAATTTATTACATCCAATACTATAATTGGGGTGGTGCATACGCAGATACCGATAAC
>OMQI01000180.1 GCA_900313185.1 uncultured Rhodospirillaceae bacterium | reverse complement strand
GCAATGGAAAATACCACGGTTGTCGGTGGGGCGTCGGCAGCGTATTGTTCTGCTTTAGATGTTATTGTGAGCGGTTTCTCCGGCGGTGAAATTCAGGCGTTTAATGCGTCGTTGGGAACACCGTTATGGACCGATAATGCGGTTTCCAATCGTCAAGCTTATTCTTCAACATTTTTGCATTCGATTAAAGCTTCTCCGGTAATAGAAGGAGAGAAAGTTTATGTTTTAGGTAATGCTGATGTTTTAGAGGCTTTGGATATTCGTAGCGGTAATCGTTTGTGGGAAAAAGAAATCGGCGGCATCAATACTCCGTTGCTGTCCGGCAATACTTTATTTGTTGTAAGTAATAGCAATGATTTGTTAGCGGTAAATAAAGCAAACGGTGATATTTTATGGTCTACTTCGATTGAGTTGGGCGGAAAAGCCAGCGAAGTTACCCCTTTCAGCCCAATTTTGATGAATAACCAACTGATTGTGGCTCTTTCAAACGGCAGAGTAAATATATATAATCCGAAAAACGGAAATAAAATTAGTGTGACAGATTTAGATGAGGACTTAAATTCGGCACCGGTGGTTGCAGAGGGATATGTTGTGTTTGTCACGGCTAATGCAAAGTTGATTGCTTATAAATAAGGGGAAATAACGTGCTTTCAATTGCCATTATAGGACGCCCGAATGTCGGAAAATCGACGCTTTTTAATCGTCTGGTCGGTAAAAAGCTGGCTTTGGTACACGATTTGCCCGGAGTTACTCGTGATCGTAAAATGGCAAAAGCCAAATTTAAAGATATAGATTTAGAGGTTATAGATACCGCCGGATATGAATATTCCACCGAAGATAATATGGAAAGCAGAATGTGGAAACAAACGCAAATGGCAATTAATGATGCAGATGTATGTTTGTTTTTATTTGATGCTCGTGCAGGTTTGCAGCCGTATGACGAATTTTTTGCCGATTTGGTGCGTAAAACACATAAGCCGGTAATCTTGCTGGCTAATAAATGTGAGGGCAAACAGCAGGAAAACGGTATCGGAGAGGCTTATAAACTGGGATTAGGAGAGCCGATTGCTTTTTCAGCCGAGCATACCATAGGTTTTGATGAGTTATATGTTCAGTTGATGAAATTGGATGACGCTAAGAAAGAGAAAGAGGCCAATGAGGTAAAAACCGCAGTTATAGGCCAGCTTCCGGAAGATTTTACGCCACAGAAAGACAATAAACCGATACAAGTTGCTTTTGTTGGACGTCCGAATGTAGGTAAATCAACACTGGTTAATGCCTTGCTGGGTGATGAAAGAATGCTTACGGGACCGGAAGCCGGTATGACCAGAGATGCCATCACAACCGAATGGACTTGGAAAGGGCAGAAATTTAATTTAGTGGATACCGCAGGTTTGCGTCGTCAGGCAAAAGTTGTGAACTCGCTCGAGAAAATGTCAGTTGAAAGCACCAGATATGCCGCTAATATGGCGCAGGTGGTGGTGCTGGTTTTAGATGCCGATGCTGTTTTGGATAAGCAGGATTTAACGATTGCTCGCAACGTTTTAGACGAGGGAAGGGCTTTGGTTATTGCCGTCAATAAATGGGATATTGCCAAACGCAAAGAAACTTTGGATAAGCTCAATTATAAATTAGAAACTTCTTTGACGCAGGCCGCAGGGGTTCCGACGGTTACCATATCGGCACTCAAAAAAGAAGGATTGGACAAGCTGATGAGCGCATTGCTGAAAGTATATAATCGTTGGAATATGCGTGTTCCTACAGCTCCGCTTAATAAATGGTTTGCCGATGTTCAGGAACAGAATCCGGCTCCGCTCGGCAAGAATAAGCGCCGGATTAAGTTGAAATATATTACTCAAGCCAAAACCAGACCGCCGTCATTTTATATCTTTTCGAGTAATCCGGAAGGGTTGCCGGAATCTTATTTGCGCTACTTGGTGAACAGTTTGCGGGCGACTTTTAATATGGGCGGTATTCCTTTGCGCATAACCGTACGCAAAGCTGATAATCCTTATGCTGACAAATAGAAATCAGTTTCTTGTGGAATTTATGGTAGTTTTCGGGCGGCGATTGCGCAGATAAGAGTCCATTTTGCCATTAGTGGTATGACTTATGATAAATATGATAAAACAAGTACAAATTGCCGAAATACAAACGGTGAAGATGTGTGAGAAAGTTTTAGCAAATGTTGCATTCCAGTTTATGCGTGTAGAATTCACGTGATATACGTGAGTAAACAGTATAGCATACAGAAATGACACCGAAACAACAGCAAATATAAGATTCTTGTTGTAAATGATGTGTTGGATATTACCGAAGTTATAATGACGCATAACATAGGAGCCAACCGCAATGCCCACTAATATCATCGGGTTGAGAAGCAACGTGAAAAAGATGTATTTTATCAAATCCGTAATCATTTTACACCTCCTTCCACTTTAAGTGTAACACAAATTTTGTTAATTGTAAATTAAATACGGAAAAAGCGGGCCATTTGCCGTAACCCGCTTTTGATACTGTATGGAATTAGTGTTAAGCGATACTTTTAATACACTCTTCCAACGAGGCCATTTCGGAGCGTGCTGTTTGTTCGTCTTCATCTTCTATTTTGAGGCGGATAACTGGTTCGGTCCCGGATTTTCTGACCAATATGACTCCGTGGCCTTTAAGCCTTTCGGATATAAAAGCAATTTTTTCTTTGACTTCGGTTGCCGACATTATTTTTTCGATGATGTCTTTATTATCAAATCTCAAATTACGACTTTCGCTTGGGAAAGGCTTAAACACCGGAAAGATTTCGCTTAACTTTTGAGAGCTTTCTTTTATGCCCAAACTGACAATAACTGCGGCATATAATGCATCTCCGGTTTTGGCATAATCGCTTAAAACCATATGTCCGGATTCTTCTCCGCCCAAATTAGAGCCAACCTCACGCATTTTTTCGATGACGTAGCGTTCACCGACCGCTGACGCATAGTGTTCCAATCCTAACGAACGAATGTATTTGCCCAGTCCGAGATTGGAATATACGGTAGAAACAACGGCATTGCCCTTAAGCAAATTATGTTTCTTCAGGTAGGTTGCCAAATAGGCAATAATTTGGTCACCATCCAAGCGCTTGCCGTTTTCATCACATATAATGATACGATCTCCGTCGCCGTCTACGGCAATTCCCATATCATAGCGCCTGTCAACAACTGTTTGCGAAAGAGTTTCCGTGTGCTGAGAACCGCAATTTTCATTGATATTTTTACCATTCGGTTTATCACCGAGTGAAATAATTTCAGCTCCTAAATATCGGAAAACGGGGGCTAATATTTCCGCAAAACTTCCGTTGGCGGCATCAAGTGCAATTTTCATTCCCTTAAGAGCGTCGGAAGGTGCTATTTTTTTAACGTTTTCCAGATAATGATTGGCAGTTTGCGGAACTTCGATGATTTCACCGATATTTTGCGGATTATCATTATCGGTGAGAGGTTCGCTCATAAGTTTTTCAATGAGAGCTGTTTGCTCGTCTGAAAACTTATCTCCTTGCGCATTAATAAGTTTTAATCCGTTGTCTTTGTAGGGATTATGTGAAGCCGTAATCATAATGCTCATATCAACATTATATTTAGGGGTTAAAGTGGTACACAGCGGCGTAGGAACAATGCCTATATCAAAAACTTTAATGCCTTGTGAGAGAAAACCGGCACTTAGAGCGCTGAACAGCATTTGTCCGGAAATACGTGTATCACGGGCAATTAAAACGGCTTTTTGCCGTGTGCAAATTTGTCGGCTTAAAACGATTGCCAATTTGGTGCAGAATTCAACGGTGAGCGGGTAGGTATTGGCAATAGCTCTTATGCCATCGGTTCCGAAAAGTTTGCCTGCCATAATAAGTTCTCCTTTTGAACAGAAAAAGCCGCTAAAATATAGCGGCTTTTTATTTTGTTAAGCATAATTAGAATACGTAACGTACGCCGCCGTAAATTTCATGAGCGTGAACATCCATTTTATGGATGGAACCCATATCATAATAACGGTAACCGGCATCAACATTGAAACGATTGGTTACTTTAACCGTTAAACCGCCGCCCAATGACCAAGTAAATTTGGTAGGGGTGTGATTGAACCATGCATTATCATCCCATTCTCCAAAAGCGTTGTAGCTGGTAGAGTTAAACTTCATCTTGGTCCAACCGATACCTGCTCCTACGTACGGAGACAACCAGTAATACGGAGCAAAATCAATATAGTTGTTCCACATATAAGAATAAGATTCAAAACTTAATCTTGAACCGCCACCGGTGCCGGTGGATTTATGCCATTTATTTTTATCACGCCAAACATATTCAAGTTCGGTACGCCAGTAATTGTAACGATAACCGATGGCACCTGCCAACATCAACTTTTTCTTGTCAAGTTCTTTCAATCTTGTACCGGAACTTTTTGAGTAGTTGTAATCGACAATACCGCCTCTAACTCCCAAATAAATACCGTTACAATCAGCATTAGCAGCGCTTGCAACAGTCATCCCCAATACGAGAGCAGAAGCACCTAATAACAATTTTTTCATGTGTACACTCCTTTTCTGAATAGTTGTTATACGCAAAATTTAGCCGATAATGCTTAAAATTTAATTAAAAGCTGTTAAAATGCTTAAAAAACATTGATTTTATATAAAAATGAGTTTACTTTGAGAGCGAAGGCAGTCGGATAGCTGCGTTGCGGAAAGTAAAATCCGTTAATGAGGAAAGTCCGGGCTTCACGGAAACAAGATACCAGATAACGTCTGGCTG
>OMQI01000181.1 GCA_900313185.1 uncultured Rhodospirillaceae bacterium | reverse complement strand
TTCCTTAAGTTAAATTTAACAATATTGTTGCTTGTTAATACATTCATTTAGTTGACAAGTCAAGTAAAATTATGTAGAAATTTGGAAAAATGTTTCCGGATATGCGGAAATTGCCGATATTATTGCTCTACACGTATCCGTAGCTCAATTGGATAGAGTGTCAGCCTCCGACGCTGAAGGTTGCGAGTTCGAACCTCGCCGGATACGCCAAATCCAAAAGACAGATTGCCTTAAATCTGTCTTTTTATTTTTATGTAGCGTAATTTCCAAATCAACTTGCCATTGATAATTTTGAATGCTACATTAACCAAAGTTGCATTTAGGGAGGTGCTGTAATGAAATTTTTTTCTGTAATCGCTTTTTTGATAATCGCCTTTAATATTTCTAATGTCTTTGCTTTAGATATTAATGATGAAAATGTTAAAAATGCCATCAAAAATGATGATGTTACGGCAATGGAAAATTTTATTGAGCAGGGCTTTGAAGTAAATTCCCGTGATGAAAACGGCAATACTCCTTTGTATATCGCACTGATACAAAATCGTTTGGATATTGCTAAAAAACTGATAGATGCCGGCGCCGATGTTAATGCACCATCGGCGGAAAACGGTATGACGCCATTGATTATTGCCACTTCCAGAGCTGGAAAATTGCAACAAAAAGCCGAGAAAATTTTAAATAATTCTAAAGGTTATACCCAAAGCCGTGCCAATGAATTTAAACTGCAAAAATACATAGCACATCAAATGAATATAGCACAGAAAATGTTGACAATGCTTATTGATGAAGGTGCCGACGTAAATCAGGAAACACCTTTTGGAACACCTTTGATGAATGCAGTTACCAATTCTTGGAATACCGATATAATTGATATTTTATTAAAGTCAGGCGCACAAATAAATGCCCGAGATCGCAAAGGTCGCACTGCTTTGTTTTATGGAGAGCTTCTCGGTGGGGATAAAATAAGCAGCAAACTCTTGGCCGCCGGAGCTGATATTGATATTAGAGACAATGCCGGAAAATCTTATTTGGAAGTAACTAAAGAAGAACTCCTCGAGAATTAAATTATCCACGACTATATAAAAAACATCAAAAATATAGTGAAATATTAACAATTCTGTTCTAATATGCAGTTATTCGGTCAGTAAGGGATAACTTACCGCGGCCTTATTTTAATTTTAAATAAAGGATGAAAAAATGTTACGCAGAACAAATATTTGTAAAGTTGCGCTTGCGACTTTGGTTGTATTCTTTTCTGCTATAAGCGGCGCTTTTGCCTCGGAGTTGGATTTAATTATTCCATCTCTCTCAAAGGCCACTTATAGTGCTTTCGGATTTGATTTCAACGGAGATACACTGCTTATGGCAGGTATGGGTATCTGCCTTTTAGGGATGATTTTCGGTTTGTGGGAATTTTTCAGCATTAAAAGAATGCCGGCTCACCAATCGATGCTTAAAGTTTCTGAAACGATTTATGCCACTTGCACTACTTATATGAAGCAACAGGCTAAATTACTTTTCGTATTGGAAATCTTTATCGGTGCCTGCATTGTTTATTACTTTGCTTGCCTAAATAATACTCCGCTGCCAAAAGTTTTGTATATTTTGCTGTGGTCGTTGTTGGGTATTTTAGGCTCTTACACGGTTGCTTGGTTCGGTATGCGTATTAATACTTATGCCAACTCCAGAACTTCTTTTGCTTCCTTAAAAGGAAAAGCTTATCCGGTTATGCATTTACCGCTTCGCTCCGGTATGTCCATCGGTGTTTTACTCATTTGCGTTGAACTCATTATGATGATGTTCATTTTGGTATTTGTTCCTCGTGACACTGCAGGTGCTTGTTTCATCGGTTTTGCTATCGGTGAATCGCTCGGTGCTTCCGCCCTTCGTATTTGCGGCGGTATCTTTACCAAAATTGCTGATATTGGTGCCGATTTGATGAAAATTATTTTCAAAATTGACGAAGATGATGCCCGTAACCCTGGTGTTATTGCCGATTGTACCGGTGATAATGCTGGTGATTCCTGTGGCCCGACTGCTGACGGCTTTGAGACATACGGCGTTACCGGTGTGGCTTTAATCAGCTTCATCGTGTTGGCAGCCGGTATGAGTATGACTGCTGACGGAGCTTTATCTGCATTTTTATGGGCTCCTGAATTGCAAGCTCGTTTGATTACGTGGATTTTTGCTATGCGTATTTTGATGATTATGACTTCTGTTTTTGCTTATGCAATCAACGGAGTTATTTCAAAATGTCTGTATGGCAAATCCAAGGAATTTGATTTTGAAGCTCCTTTAACCAGCTTAATTTGGATTACATCCATTATTTCGATTGCCGTTACATTTGCTGTTTCTTACTTTATGTTGCCGTCTGACAGTTTCGGTCCGAACATTTGGTGGGAATTATCGGTAATCATCAGCTGCGGAACATTGGCTGCTGCCATTATTCCTGAATTTACCAAGATTTTCACTTCTTCAAAATCCAAACACGTTCAAGAAGTGGTTAATGCCAGCCGTGAAGCCGGTGCTTCATTAAATATCTTGTCCGGTATTGTTTCCGGTAACTTCTCCGGTTTCTGGCAAGGTTTGGTTATGGCCGGCTTGATGGCAGTTGCCTACGCCACCGCTTCGGGTTATGTTGCCGAATTTATTTCCTATGTTTGCAACTTACTTGGTTTTGAGCACGTAGTTATGGACGGCCACATTGCCGACATTATGATTTATCCGACTGTATTTGCCTTCGGTTTGGTAGCATTCGGTATGCTCGGTATGGGACCGGTTACCATTGCCGTAGACAGTTATGGTCCGGTTACCGATAATGCACAATCTGTATTTGAACTTTCACAAATTGAAAGCATTAAAGGCATTAAGAAAGAAATCAAGAGCGAATATGGATTTGAACCTGATTTCGAACAAGGAAAGCACTTGTTGGAAGCAAACGATTCTGCAGGCAATACTTTTAAAGCAACCTCCAAGCCGGTATTAATCGGAACAGCGGTTATCGGTGCTACCACGATGATTTTCTCAATCATCTTGCTCTTGAAATTAGAGCTTAACTTGATTGATGCTCGTGTTCTTATCGGTCTGCTTTTGGGTGGTGCTGTGATTTATTGGTTCTCCGGTGCTGCCATCCAAGCTGTTTCCACCGGCGCATATCGTGCAGTTAACTATATTAAAGAACACATTAAATTGGACACCAAGAAAGCAGCTTCGGTTGATGATTCCAAGACAGTGGTGAAAATTTGCACTCAATATGCTCAAAAAGGTATGTTCAATATCTTTGTGGTTATATTCTCGTTTGCAATTTCATTTGCATTCTTCGGTCCGGAGTTGTTTGCAAGTTATTTGATTTCTATTGCTATTTTCGGTTTATATCAGGCTTTATATATGGCTAACGCCGGCGGAGCTTGGGATAATGCCAAGAAAGTAGTGGAAGTTGACTTGAACGAAAAAGGAACTGACTTACACGCTGCTTCGGTTGTAGGTGATACAGTAGGCGATCCATACAAAGACACCGCTTCCGTGGCATTGAACCCGATTATTAAGTTTACAACTTTGTTCGGCTTATTGGCTGCAGAAATGTCTGCTAAGGTATCGGCCGAAAATGAGAAGTTGGCTATGGGAATTGCCATAGCATTCTTGTTAATCGGTATGATTTTCGTATGGCGTTCTTTCTATGCTATGCGAATTGAAGCGAAAAAAATGGATTAGTTATTGACTAATTAAATTTAGTTTGTTAGAACGGCGGCGCTATTGAATAACGTCGCCGTTTCTTATGGAGAAAAAAATGAATGCTTTAACGGAATATTTATTAACTTTCAATATGCACCAATTTACCGGTGCTTTTGTGGTTTTGTTTGCTATTATCGATATTATCGGAACACTTCCTGTTATCATAAATATACAGCATAACGGTCGCTCTATAAATCCGGCTCGTGCTTCGTGGATATCATTATTCCTGTTTATCGGGTTTATGTATATGGGAGAAGCTTTCTTAAGTTTATTCAGTCTTGACGTATCTTCATTTGCGGTTGCCGGTTCAATTATCATCTTCATCATTGCAATGGAAATGGTTTTGGATATATCAATCTTTCATCAAGATAAGAGTGTCGGCAATGACGCCACTTTCACTCCGGTGGTATTTCCTTTAATAGCGGGAGCGGGTTCATTTACTACCTTGTTATCAATTCGTGCTCAATACACCGATTTCAACATTTTGTTGGCAATTATTGCCAATGTTGCCGTTGTATATGCAGCGCTTAAGTCTTCCAAAAAATTGGAAAAGATTTTATCTCCGGGAGTTATTTGTATTTTCCAAAAAGCATTCGGCATCATTTTACTTTCTATTTCCGTAAAATTGTTTACTACGAATATTACATTAATAATCGAATCAATGTAGCCGATTTACAGCATCATCATATTATATTTCAGGTGTGAAGGAACCTCGCTCGGTCCGTTACGAGCATCACCCAAGTAAGATAAAGTATAGCTGTATACTAAGAAACCGTATGGGTTCAATATTTTATCTTCCGGCTTACGGAATTTCATAAGTCCTGTCGCATAACCGATACGCAGAGTTGCACGCCAAACATCTACTTTCGGACGTGGGTTATCACGAGTTATATCATAGGTTTTAAATTGCACCATCCACATAGAGCGGGAAACGTGCTTAGTCCATACAATTTCCACATAGCGTTGCAATCCGATGGTCTTAAACTGCTCATATACCGTTTCGGCATCCTTTTTCTGAAACTCATTATATACTTCTTCGGTGGAATACCAGTAGAATATGGAATTTTTGCGCCATCTGTCCTTGAGTTCGGCATAATCTTCGGTAACCGTATAACGCAACATAATATAATCACGAATGTACTGTTCGGCGATTAAATCGCTGGCGTAATAATAACGTTCATCCTGTTCCATCAACTCTATTTGGTTAACATTACTGTTTATTCTGAACAACCTCGGCGTTACGTGAAAACACGGCAGCATAACGTATAAAACGCTGCTCATCAGCATATTGAAACAAATACTCAAACAGGTTGCTATCACGAAAAAGCGGGAAGTCCACAAATAACGACGTTCCGGAAAAGCATCCACATGCACTCTTTCCGGAAACAATCCCAACTCATCCGGTGATTCTTTTTCTTTGTATTTAAATAATGTTCCTAATATCGAAACCATAGCAAATTTTAACCTCAATTTTACACTTATTGTATATCATAGGGTAAAAAGTGTAATAAAATGTTAATTTTTACCGATTATTATATCCTCAAATTGTTGACAAGTAAAGGACACAAATATGAAAAAATTGCTTTGTTTGATGATTGGTGTATTAAGTGCGGCTTCCTGTGCAAAAGATAAGTCGACTAATCCGTATGCCGTACCTGTATCTCAGCCGGATGCTGCTTATTATTCCGATTGGGATAGTGCCATTCGTTATGATGCAGATATGCAAAATATGTATTCCAAATCTCCTACCAAATTGGAAAAGCCTTTGGATTTATACATGACTATGGCTTTGGCACTCAAAAATAACTACACCGGCCGTATGGCCCGCTATCAGGAAAGTTTAGCTAAAGCCGGACGTTCCACCTATTCGGCTTTGCCGGAAATTGTTTCCAATGCCGGTTATGTTAATACCAACTATAATGACACAAGTCCTGATTTGAAAGTTGCTTGGAATATTTTGGATATTTCAACTTTGTACTTTATGAATACCGATCCGCTGTTGCGTCAAAACGTAGCCAGTGAGGAGAGCCGCAAAGTAATTCAAAATATTTCCCAAGAAGCTCGTGTGCTTTATTGGAAGGCTTTGACTGCTCAACGTCTGTTACCGGTTATTGATGAAACCATTGAACACATCACCTTAGATGTTGATGAAATGAATGTTCAGGCCAAAGAACTGGCTAAACAGGGCAAAACCCCAACCACCGAAGAACTGGTTAAAAAACGTAAATATATGGAAGCGGTTAAGAAATTATCAGCTCTCAAGCGTGATATGGAAACCGCTCACGAGCGTTTAGCCTCGTTGATGGGATTACATCCGCAAACACAATTCAAATTGGTGGGTAAAGAATACGGTAATTTCTCTTTGCCGGAAATCAAGTCCAACCTATCACGTTTAGAGTGGTTGGCTTTAACCAATCGTCCGGAATTGAAAGTTCATGATTTAATCACTCAGGCTGATGATATTGACTTTATAATCAATAACTTTAGCTCTGATAACGGTAGCAATTATAAATCGAATCCGAGTAAATATAACAAGAAGTGGTGCAATAATGCCAAAGAAGCTTCTATGTCCGTGTATGAAAATCATCAAGGTTTGAGTGAAAAAGTTATGGCTGATTTGCGCAGACAACGTATGACTTCGTTGGTATTGAACCAAGTTTATATTGCCTGGGCTCGTTATACTTCGGCGGTTGAAGATTATCAAATCGCAATGGAAATTGCCGGTACATCCGAAAATATTGCCGAAGACGTTACCGCAGCCAAAGGTAGCCACGCTGAGAAGAGCGTTTTGGAAGCTGCTCGTGCGATTGCTGATGAAACCAAAGCCTCGTTAGCGTATGTTGATTTACAAGATGCGTTGGGTGCATTATATGCCACCATCGGTTTGGATACGGTTCAGATGTACATGTTAAACGAACCTCCTTCGAAGGTAGCATTATCGATTCGTGAAACTTTGGAAAAATGGCGTGACGGTCAATTCACACCTGACAATCGTCCGTATTTAATGGATATTCCTAGCCATCGTCCGCCGGTTGACTTGTCAAATGAAGGCACTTTACCTGATGTTACCTTCGGTACCGGAGAGAAAATCTTGATTAACGTTCCGAAGTCAGCATTTGAAAAAATGGGCTGGAATGATGAAGATATTAAGACCAAAGCCGGCCTTAAAGATGACACCTCCTTGCCGAAGTGGTTGAAGTATAACGATGTGGTTCGTGACTTTACCGGTATGGCAATGCCTGGCGACGGAGGAGTATATCCGATTAAGGTTTATGCTATGGATAAAAAGAACAATATTGCTTATCTGACTTTCAAACTCACTATTGTCGAAACCTATGTTCCGTCGATTAAAGTAAGAGGTTTGAACAGAACCAGAAAAGCTACGATTATGAAACAATGCAGCGGCGACCAATGCACCGACAAAACTTTGGACGATGTTAAGGTCTACGTTCCGGAGAATAAAATCGCAAAATAAAATTGTTCAAAATCACTAAAAAAGGAGTCGTTTTCGGCTCCTTTTTTGGGTTTAAAAAGAGAATCGCATTCTTAAGAAAAAAACGACCTGATATATGCATTTCATAAGATTAGTATGTATCAATTTCATAATTCTTTCGATTTTTAAATGTTATTTTCAATATGTTATCCGTAATACTGTGTTTTTGCGTATAAGAAATCTCAATCATACATTCTTAAAAGTATTAATAACTTTATCCACTTGTGCATAAATATTTATAAAAAAATTTATGCCGTAAATATAAGGCTTTATCGACTGTATTCACGGATAAGGCGTATTTACGGCAAAAAAAAATCTTGTTACGAAAAATTATTTTTTGCAAAATCAGAACAATAAAAATAAGCATTATTGCATTGATAAAAATTTTCCACATACACACAATATCTTGTT
>OMQI01000188.1 GCA_900313185.1 uncultured Rhodospirillaceae bacterium | reverse complement strand
GAGGTCGCGAGTTCGAGCCTCGTCGCTCCCGCCATTAGAACAAAAAAGAGTGCCTTTACGGCACTCTTTTTTGTTTTAAATCACAGGATGATACGGCTCGAACGAGCGACCGAATATGAGGTTGCGCCGGAGGAAAACAAACAACCTCAAAATGTTGTTTGTTGACGACGGGCGAAGGTTGCTTTTAAGCAAGGGAAGCGGTAGCAACCACGGCGAAAAAATCGCAACCGAGTGACCGAAGCGTAGTTAACGATTGCCAAGCATAAGCGCCGGCAGAGCTTACGGAGCAAGTAGAGCCCGAAAGCTCCCGCCAATAAAAAAAAGCCGCTTTTTGCGGCTTTTTTTTTATTGGAGCGAACGATGGCTCGAACGAGCGACCGAACCACCATTAACAAAAAAACACCTCATCAATCAAGATAAGGTGTCTAAGTGTTATAATTTTTTATACCGCTTGTCCGCTTTTAATTTTTCAACTTCAATGACGCACTTTTTATAGGCAACCGCATCTGTACCAAATCTCGAAGCAATTTCCTTTAAACGTTCATCAAAAGTAAAATCTTCTCCGTTTGGTCCTGTCGACATATCGGCTGAGTTCAAAATAAACAGCTCGTCGGACATATTATCAACCGTTTCATCCCCGTGCAGAGATACTTCCGACCAGTATCGATAATTATTACGCTTTAATATTTCTCCCCCGACTGCCGCATGAGATGCATTACTTTCCATAAATTCATACCCCATATCGTGTAACATACCCAATAAAAACATATCTTCGGTAAATTTATTATCATTAGGGTTGAGTTTTGCGGCATATTCTTTGCATTTACGTGCCACACCTAAAATATGTTGCCATCTATTTTGTGTAATCATTGTTTTCTCCTTAATATCGCCAAAATATCACGCATTTATTTCTGAATAATCAAAACTATTTTTGTTACTCTTTTCCTCAACTGTTTATCGGTTTTTCATACCAATCTTCAGGCTTTATTACTTTCACATGATTGCCCCAAGTGTATAAATGCCAATCCATTTCCACTCTACCGCCGGCTTTGAATTTGACCGTTAATGTACCATCCGGGTTTTCTATCATTTCTTGCGAAGGGTGGAAAATATAACGTTTGGCATCAGAAGCAGACTCTTTATCAAACAACCACTCCACTTCAAAAGGTTCCTCTTGGAAAACTCCGAATGAGCGCTCGGAATATTTTTCCAAATCAAAACTTTTAGGAATTTGATATAGCTCGTCCAAAATTTCAACTTCCATAATATTGGTCAAAATAAAGTGATGCACCTCATCTCCGTAAAAACCGTCACTGTGCCGTGCCAACAGATAATGATTGCGCTCCCCATATAAAATACCATATGGCATCAAAGTATTGCGACTTATTTTTCCGCTTTGCCGATTATAGTAAGTAATGCGAATTTGATGCGAACTTAATATTGCTTCTCTGATTTTAAGAAGGATATCCTCATCAATAACGATTTTAGGCCCCGGACGTAAAGCAAGTCCCTCCGATTTCATCATTTCTTCGGCATCGACATCGATTTTAAGTTTTTGCTCCGGTTTGATTAAATTACGCAATTTAAGCTCGACATTAGCCAGAACATCGGCTTTGTCATTCATACTGTACTTTTTGAGTGTCGATATAGCAGTTTTAAATACGGCCAATTCTTCCGCCGAAAAAGAAATAAGAGTATTCAGGCTGCGTTGCGGAATACGCCAACGTTTTATGCGTTCTCCCATATCAACTTCTTCCATTTGCGGGAAAAAGGAAAGCAGAGCATTACGCATACGCTCGGCTGTTCGACGTGACACTCCGTATTCTTGCTGAATATCCTCCAGAGAAACACCCTCACCGGCTTCCTGCATACGCATTGCCAATGTAAATAAATCATAAGTTTTTTCATAATTTGCCATATCGTCACCTCTTTTTTTATTAAGTTATTAAACAATATATTTGCTGTCAATAAAAATTGCCCCATAATAATTATGCGGTGAAAATATTTTTACCCCACAAAACGCATATAAAAGCAATTTTCTTAAATAAAATCCGTATATACGACTATTTTTGTCGTATATATGTTTTATACTACGGCTATAAATGAACGAAAGGATACACTATGAGCAAAAGTTTCAGAATGAGAAGCGGCATAACCACAGGGTGCTGTACCTCCAATTGTTTTGAGAAAAACAAGTTGCTTACTTATTTATGCGAATTTTTAAATAAAAAAAACAATATTCGTACCTATTTAAATAAAATAAACGAATGGCATGAAGATGTCGGTCGTGATTATATTGACTTTGAATGGTTAAATAAAGCTGAAAAGGACGAATTTGATTGCAGTTTTGAATTTTTTTGCAAAAAATATAAGGCAGAAGCTATTAGTCGTTGTATGAAACTGAAGCAAAAAATAGAAGCCAAAATCTTGAAAAGTAAATCTATTAAAATCAGTGCATTAGAAAATAAAATTAAATTAATTTCTAAACTTATGAAATTAAATAATATTGAAACTGATATATTTGGCTTTTACGCCCGCAACAAAATTAATCCGGCCCTAGAAAGCTTTATATATAGCTTGTTTACACGTTGTGATTTTAAAGGCAATATTGCCTGTAAATTTTTACCTTACTCCGAGAGCGAAACCGGCATATTATTAAACAATGATGCCAAACTGATTAGCTACGGATTATTGGAAACCGATTACGAAAGCAATCTTTGCGTTAGTCAGCAATGCTTAAAATTATTGGGACAGCAATTTTCAAGCGTGCAGGAATTACGTGAAATTTTAATAGGTAACCCATTGAAAACAAATTTAATTTTTAAAGATTTTTCCCATATTCAGGAAAAAGATTTCTGCGCCAAATTAATCAAAGGAGCCATTAATTCACACGCCAAAGGTATAAATATTTTATTTTATGGCGAACCCGGAACCGGAAAAACGGAATTCACTAAAGCTCTGTGTAAAAAAATCAGAACCAATCTTTATGCCGTCGGGGAAAAATTGGGAAAAAACCGTCTACAATGCCTGTACACTGTGCAAAATATAGTTACACACGACAAAAATACTTGCCTTTTAATTGACGAGGCCGACGATTTTATGGAGGAGAAAAAAATTTATATTAACCGAGTATTGGAAAATAATCCGGTTCCTTGCATTTGGATTGTTAATTCAATTCGTTTCTGGGATAAGGCCTACTTGAGAAGATTCACCTATGCCATAGATTTTAAAAAACCAGATTTGGAAACCCATACGCAAATTTGGCAGAAAACATTTAAACAATATAATTTACCGATAAGCCGAAAAAAAGCGCATAAACTGGCGGAAGAATATAAATTAACTCCGGCTTTTGCGACAAATGCCGTACGTTCCATAAAGCTGATTAACGGTAATGCCGATGATGTGTATAAAAGCCTGCAAGCAATGGAAAAAGCATATAATAACGGTATTGAACGTAAAAAATCCCTTCCTAAAAAGACAGAGAAGAAATTACTTAATTTCAATACCGGACTTTTAAACACCGATATTGATTTACAAAAGTTTACAGAACAGGTGAAAAATTTCAAAAGCAAACAGTTTTCTTTATGTTTATACGGAGTATCCGGTACCGGAAAATCGGCTTATGCCGAATATCTGTCGGAGCAGTTGAACATGCCTATTATCAAAAAAAGATGCTCAGACATTCTTTCAATGTGGCACGGAGAAACCGAACAAAACATTGCTGCAGCCTTCAAAGAAGCTACCGATAAAAAAGCATTACTGATTTTTGATGAAGCTGACAGTTTTCTGCAGGATCGCAGTCACTTTTACCATTCCTGGGAAGTCACACAAGTCAATGAAATGCTGACACAAATGGAAAAGCACAAATTTCCTTTCATTTGCACCACTAACCTGATTGACAATCTGGATAAGGCCAGTTTAAGACGTTTTACTTTCAAGGTAGAATATAAATACATGACAGCGGAGCAAAACACATTGGCATTTGAACATTTTTTTGCCATGAAAGATGTTGATTTATCGCACATTTCCAGCCTTACTCCGGGAGATTTCACGGTGGTCAAACAAAAAGCGGAAATTATGGGATTGTTGGATAATAAGGACGAAATCATCAAAATGTTGGAATTGGAACAAAAACAAAAAGCACCAATTTCCCGAAAAATAGGATTCTGTTGAAAATGCGTATAAGCTCTTTTAACGAGACAGATGCGCCATAGCTTTTCGACAATGTGTACAAGAGGTACACAAGGAGAAAAGATACAAGCAAATGTCCGTTAAAAGAGCTTATTTCTTAACGGCGTTCAAACAATTTTTCTATATCTTCCAATTTTATTTTTATATATGTCGGACGACCGTGATTACACTGGCCGGAATGTTCAGTCTTTTCCATATCCCGCAAAAGTCTATTCATTTCTTCCAAGTTAAGACATCTTCCGGCACGCACCGAGCCGTGGCAAGCAATTGTGGCACAAATATGATGAATTTTATCTTCTAAAGCGTACGCACTACCCCATTCCGAAATCTCGGCCGCCAAATCCTTTATCAATTTTTTCACATCGGTATCGCCCAACAAAGCCGGAATTTCACGCACCAATACGGCTTGCGGACCAAATTCTTCAATACCTAAACCGAGTTTAGCAAAAGTTTGAGCATATTCCATCAGATTTACTTTTTCGGAAAGACTTAAATCAACCACTTCCGGCAATAACAACATTTGCGACGGCATATGCTCGTTTTTGAGCATACTTTGCTTCATACGTTCCATCGTAATACGCTCGTGAGCAGCATGTTGATCAATAATCACAATACTGTCCGGAGTTTGCGAAATAATATAGGTATTATGAAACTGAGCTTTTGCTAATCCCAATTCACCAATTTCTTCCATATTTTGTGGCTGAAAATTTTCTTCGGTTTTTATTGAATATGTTGGCATCAAATCGGGAGTTTTAAATGACGATTTTCTTCCCGAACTTATCGGCATTTTTAATCCCTTAAATTCTTTTTCTCTTACTGTAAAGGATTGATTGAATGATTGACTAAAACTATCTGAATTTTCAAGATTATTTTCCAATAAATGCTCCAGAAGTCCGGTGTCGGCACTTTGTTTATCCCCCATACTTAAAGCACTGCGAATAGCGTGCACCAACAATCCACGCACTGCACCATTATCGTAAAAACGAACTTCTGCCTTGGTCGGATGCACGTTAACATCAACATAACGTGGATTGACGTGAATAAATATGGCGCACAACGGATAGCGTCCGGACATCATCAAATCCTGATAAGCACCTTTAATAGCCCCCAAAATCAATTTATCTTTAACCGGACGATTATTCACAAAAATAAACTCCGATAACGAATTAGCCTTATTAAAGGTCGGTAAACTGACAAATCCGCTGATGTCACAAAATTCGTTTTGTGCGGTTATCGGAAGCGAATTTTCTTCAAATTCTCGCCCCATAACATCGGCTATACGTTGGCGACGTGCGGTCTGGACATCTCCCAAACAGGCATTGTAACCTATTTTTTTCTTACCGTCACTGTATAAATAAAAAGCAACCTGCGGATTAGCCAATGCTATACGTTGAAGCATATCTATACATTGACCGGTTTCCGCAGCATCGGTTTTTAAAAATTTAAGACGCGCCGGCGTGGTATAAAATAAGTCACGTACTTCAATACGTGTACCCTCCGGAGTTGCTGCCGGTTTAATGCCTTCCTTTTCGCCACCGTTCACATTTATTTGCCAACCGTCTTTTTCACCTCGTTTACGTGAAATTATCGAAAGCTTCGAAACCGAAGCTATAGACGGCAGAGCCTCACCACGAAATCCTAAAAAATTAATCGCAAACAAATCATCGGTCGGTAATTTAGACGTAGCGTGCCGTTCCACCGCCAATTCCAGTTCTTCGGGAGACATTCCGCAACCATCATCACTCACTACAAGTAAATTTTTTCCTCCGCCGGCAAGCGTTATTTCTACTTTATGTGCTCCGGCATCAATAGCATTTTCCACCAATTCTTTGAGAGCAGAAGCCGGACGCTCAACCACCTCGCCGGCAGCAATCTGATTTACTAAATTTGACGGTAAAATGCGAATAGTCATAACAAACTCCTACTTGCGAATATTTTTGATATGTTTTATCAAGGAAGAAGTTGAACTATCATGTGAATTATTTGTCACAGTTCCTTGTAATTCCGGTAAAATTTTTAAAGTAAGTTTCTTACTGTATTCCACTCCGAATTGGTCAAAAGAATTTATATTCCATATTTTACCTTGAACAAAAACTTTATGTTCATACATTGCTATCAACATACCTAAATTATACGGATCAATTTTTTTGCATACAATGGTCGTTGAAGGACGATTGCCGCTAAAACTCCTGTATTTTTTCAAACGATTAATTTCAGCTTTCGATTTAGCGGCCGCTTCCATTTCTTCGTTTACTTCCTCTTCGGTTTTGCCAAGCATAAGAGCTTCCCCTTGAGCCAAAACGTTAGCAATTAATATTTGCTGATGCGCCCCAATTTCGTTATGAGATATGGCCGGAATAATAAAATCTACCGGCACAATTTCAGTTCCCTGATGTATAAGTTGGAAAAATGAGTGCTGAACATTTGTTCCGGCACCGCCGAATAACACCGGTCCGGTAGCATAATCGACATATTTATTATCCAAAGAAACGCTCTTGCCGTTACTTTCCATATCTAATTGTTGCAAATAAGCCGGTAAATATTGCAAATACTGGTCGTATGGTATCACCGCATAACGATGAATATTGTAAAAATTATTATACCATATACCGAGTAATGCTAAATTTACCGGAATATTATGTTCCAAATCGCTGTTTTGGAAATGGGTATCCATTGCATAAGCGCCTTCCAACATACGTTCAAAATTTTTATAGCCGATTGCTATGGCTATAATCATCCCGATGGCTGACCACAGCGAATAACGACCTCCGACAAAATCCCAAAACTCAAACATATTGTCGGTATTAATGCCGAATTTTGCAACTTCTTCTTTGTTGGTGGATAATGCTATAAAATGCTTAGCAACTGCGTGTTCTCCCAAAGCATCAACCAACCATTTGCGACAAGTTTTGGCATTAGTCAAAGTTTCGATCGTGGTAAATGTCTTGGAAGCAACGATAAATAACGTTGTTTCCGGATCAATTTTATTAAGCACCTCCGCACAAGAAGTACCGTCAATATTGGAAATAAAATAACATCTAATATCCTTGGCCCAATAATGACGCAAGGCAGAAGTAACCATACAAGGCCCTAAATCAGAACCGCCTATCCCGATATTGACGATGTTGGTTAATTTCTTGCCGGTATATCCGGTAAAAATTCCCAAACGAATTGCTTCAGAAAAGTTTTTCATTTTTTCAAGAGTAGCATTTATCTGCGGCATTACATCACGGCCGTCTACATATATCGGTTTATCGGAACGATTACGCAAAGCTATATGCAACGCAGCTCTGTTTTCGGTGGTATTTATTTTTTTACCGGAAAACATTTCGGATATTTTTTCTTTTATTCCCCGCTCACGTGCCAAATCATAAAGGGCAGACATTACATTTTCATCAATTCGGTTTTTTGAAAAATCAACCAATATATTTTCAAGCTGAAGCGTGTATTTTTCAGCCCGATGAGCATCACTTGCAAACAAATCCTTCATTTGAGTTTCGCTAAAATGTTTGTATACATTTTCCAAATGTTTCCAAGCTTTGGTTTTACTTTTACCGAACATTATTGTTTCTCCTCTTTTTTAATTCCAATACTTACAAAATCCGGTGTTACGGAAAAATATTTTTTGGCTGCAGCATTAACTTCTTGTAATGTAACAGCTTTTATATAATCATTACGTTTTTCTAAAAAATCTAGACCTAAATCATATTTTTGCATTGCCGTCAACATTGAAGCTATTCTGCCGACTGAAGCAAAACGCAAATTAAATGATGATACAAGAGAATCCTTCGCTTGCTGTAATTCTTCCTCGCTTACTCCGTTCGCTGCTATTTTACGCCATTCGTCAAGCAAGAGTTCACGTGCTTTGTTGAAATTATCCGGAGTAGCCGAATAGGATCCTTGCACCATGGCAACCGCATCACTTTCGGAAAACTCTGTGTATATGCCGTATGTCAATCCTTCTTTTTCTCTGATTACTTGTGATAAGCGTGAACTTAATCCGGAACCTCCCAAAATGTAATTTGCCATATATAACGGATAAAAGTCGACATCATTTCGATAAGTCCCGTTAACCGCAAAAAATGTTATCGCCTGTGCAGAAGATTTTTCAACATTATATTCCCTACCTCCGAGTTCCAAATTAATCTTAGACAATTTTTCACCCAGATATTTTTCCGGTAATTTGGCAAAAATCTTTTGCAATATATCTTGCGTTTGAGCAACCGAAATATCACCTGCCACACCTATGATAAGATTTTCCTGGCTTAAATGAGTTTGCATAAATTCCCGCATATCCTGCTCATTGATGTTATCAATGGTTTTCAACATATCGGCTTGCGTACGGGAATACGGATGACCGGCAAAAATAAACTCCGAAAATTTATCGGCCAAAATCGCTTGCGGTTTTTCCAAACTCATTTTAACAATTGTTTTTAACTGTTGCTTGCGCAAATCCAAAAACTCTTGTTCAAAACGAGGTTTTTGTAAAACAAGCTCAAACATTTTAAGTGCCATTGCCATATTTTGCTTCGGAAAATGCAAATAACCGGAAATTTCATCGACGCTTGAGGTAAAGCCTATTTTTATGCCATATTCCTCACACGTATCATTGAAGGCAATTGCATCATAACTACCGGCACCATCAAGCAACATTTTGCTTAAAATACCGATTAGCCCTTGCTTTTCATCATCTTCATAAGCCGAACCGGCATTGGTAAACATAAAATCAATACTGACAATCGGTACCGAATGTTCTTCCAAAAGGTATGCTTTCAATCCGGCTGATTTTACTTCTTGCACTTTTCCCGAAAATTTTTTATTTTTCATTTTTGATGCTGATAATATATCATCGGTATTTATTTGATTAAATTGCAGCCAGATACTCGGAGCATAATACCATCCGCAAGCAAGCACGGCGAAAAACATCAGCCATCTGAAGAAATACGAAAATTTGTTATGATGAGAAGAATATCTGCTCATTTTTCTTCCCCTTTAGTATTGTTTTGTTTTTTCTGACAACATATTCCGCTGATATGCGAAGCCGATTGCAGGAATTTGTATGCGTTTTTTACCCCTTCAACGGTAACCGCATTCAAATTATTTTCATAATTTTGCACATCTTCAAGAGAAAAACCGGTTGCCAGCATAGCACCTATCCAATTTGCCGCATCCTTTGGATTATCATTAACAAACACCAAATCTGCCAGCATTTTTCGCTTGATTTGTGCCAATTTCTTTTCATCAAGATTCTTTATGGCTTCATCGGCAGACGTATGAAGTTCGGCAAAAGCTTTTTCACGTTCAAATTTCTTTTGATTTTGCGGAACTACGGTGAAAGTAAAAACGCTCCCGCCACGTGAAACAAAACTATATGAAGCGTCCACACTTAAGGCAGTTTTTTGATTAACTACCAAATCCTTATATAATGCGGAAGCAGCTCCGCCGCCCAAATACTCTTCCAACACCAAATAATCGTAAACTTTGTTTTTTAATTCACTGTGCTTAGGCAACAAATAACTTTCATAAACCTTAATCGAAGATACCTCCGGCAGTGACATTTGCAAAATTTCGTGAAAATAATGCTTATCAATATCAAAATTTTGGTGCTTAACCTTATGCGGCTTTATTTTGCCGTAATATTTTTCAATCAGCGGACGAACTTCTTGCATTGTTATATCGCCGGACAACACTAAAACTGCATTGTTCGGAGCATAAAATTTACGATAAAATTTCATCACATCGGAATATTTTAAATCCAAGATTTCCTGCGGCAATCCGGTAACGGGACGACCATACGGATTATTACCCCACAACATCATTCGGAACCGCTCATAAAAAGGAGATGTCGGACTGTTTTCTACCCGTTGCATACGTTCCTCATAGACTATTTTACGTTCCGCTTCGAAAGCTTTTTCATCAAAATTGAGATTTTCCATTCTGTCGGCTTCAAGTGCTAACAGAATTTCCAACTTGCTGACATCGGCAAACTGATGATAGGCAGTAACGTCAAAACTGGTGAACGCATTATCGGAAATTCCGTGTTTTTCCATAATTTTATTAAATTCGCCATCTTTGACAAACTTAGTACCTCGAAACATCAGATGTTCCAAAAGATGCGCACTTCCGCCCTTGCCTTTTTGTTCATCAACCGAACCGGCCTTATACCATAGCATTTGTTCGACAAGCGGCGCTTTATGATTTTCAATAATCACACACTGCAAACCGTTAGGCAAAACAAACTCTTCAGCCTTGAACAGCTTCGCTTTCGCTGTTTGGCTCCACAACAAAATAACAAATCCGAATATTAAAGCAAATTTATTCATTAAAACAGTTCTTCTGCCTCTTCTTGCTTTTGCGCTCCGTTTTTCTTCGGACGAACATTGTATTCCGGCGGTAAAATCAACGGTTCATTGGTTTTTACCGTGGTTTCATCGGGACCTTGACGAGAAAGTCCCAAACTTTTTTTGGTCGCATTGCAAGCTGTCAACGAAATCATCGCCATTACGGCAATCAATAAGCAAATTTTCCTCATATCTTATCTAATCCTTTCTTGTTTGCATAAAAAAGTTCCCATAAAATCAAAATAAAAGCTCCGATACAAATAAAGGTATCGGCAAGATTAAAGGCCGGCCAATGGTGCGCCTCGTAGTGAAAATCCAAAAAGTCCAACACCGCACCGACACGAATCCGATCAACAACATTGCCCAAGGCTCCGCCTATTATCAGTCCCAAACTGACTATTTTCAATTTATTGCTTTCGTGACGCATCCAATTGAGCAAAAATGCCGACACAATCAATGATATAGCACTCAATACAACAATTCCCAAGGTTCCATGATTATTAAACATTGAAAAACTGACTCCGGTATTCCATACTTTTACCAAATTAAAATAATCCCCCAGTTCAATATGATGGGTAGTGACAATTTCGGTATCTATTAAAAACTTGCTGAATTGGTCGGCACAAAAGGCCAAAATTATCGTAATAAAGCCTAAAAACAATTCAATTCTCCTTTTTTACGGAGTGAGTATATACGAAAAGATAATAACACTCCAGCAACAAATTAAGATAGTCTACAGTTTTTTTTATATTTTTTCCGAATAAACGAAAAGAGGAGCTACTTTCAAGTAACTCCTCTTTAAGTGCTTAATGCTTTGCCATATCAACCACCCACTTGTAAGGCAGTTTACCGGCCTCGGCAAAATCCTCCGGATGCCACTGCACACAAAGGATGCCACGTTTCATATCACCCCAGGCCTCAGGAATACCGTCGGTTGCCGTTGCATAGATATCCAGCGGCAGCTCATCACTATCACAAAGCTTCAGTTCTTCTCGCTGAACACGTTCGGGAGCCAGCAGCTCGGTGTGGCGCGAGTTGACAACCAGCGACTTCTGATTACCCAGAAGAGAGGCAAACGGCGTACCCGGAACAACCCAAATACGGTGAGCATCAACCTTAGAAGTCTTGTGCTCAATAGGCGTCTCTACGTAGTCTCTG
>OMQI01000182.1 GCA_900313185.1 uncultured Rhodospirillaceae bacterium | reverse complement strand
CCCCGAAACATTTGAAAACATCGACCAACGATAATCCGGCCGCTTTTTCTATTTCCGAATCGCCATCGACAAACGGCAAGGATAATCTTCGGGCCAATCGCTTTCCTACACTCGTTTTACCGCTTCCCATTAAACCGACAAGCAGAATTATTTTATCTATTTTTGGCATTTTCATTTCATTTGTTATTCTATTGTTCTTAACTATTGACCTTAGGATATAACCTTGTTAGTATATAATCAACAGTTTTTAACAGTTATGAGGAAAAATAATATGAGATATTCTTACCAACGACAAAGCAATACCAAAATTGTTTTTTATGCCGTCGCCGTAGCCTTGATTCTAGGCGTCGGTTTCGTAGTTGTACAAGATATTCAGGCACCTACCGAGCATATCAGCCAAAAAATCAGTGTTAATTTAGAAAAATAAATAATGTTCGGCGAACAAATAGAAAGTTTTTTACAAATGATGGCGGCGGAAAAAGGCTCCGCACAAAATTCTATTGTCGCCTATGAAAGAGATTTAAAACAGTTTTTAACATTCTCCGATGATGTTTTAACCAAAAATCGGATAGAAAATTATATGCAAGACTTAGCATCCCGAGGATTTGCCCCCAAAACCATTGCCCGTAAATTATCGGCAATTAAGGAATTTTGCAAATTTCTTTATTCCGAAAAAATCATTTCCGATAATCCGGCGCAAAATATTTTAACACCTAAACAGCAAAAGCCTTTACCTAAATTTTTGACTGCCGAAGAAATTGACAGCCTGATTTCGGCGGCAGCCTCAAGCGATGATTTTCGCTTTCATCGAATCGCTGTTATGATTGAACTGATGTATGCTTCCGGTATGCGAGTTTCCGAATTGGTTGCCTTGCCGGAAACCGCCATCAATTACAAAAAAAATCTGGTTACCATTTTCGGTAAAGGCAGTAAAGAAAGAATCGTTCCGCTGGCTGAGCGTGCGGTAAAAACAATCGAAAAATATAAAGATTTGCGCAAAAAATTTATTAAAAAAAACGCTTCATCTCCGTGGCTTTTCCCCTCCCTTTATGCGGTTGACGGGCACCTTACCCGTGATGCGTTCTATAAGGATTTGAAAAAACTGGCAGCCAAATGCGGAATATACCCGTCAAGAATTTCTCCGCACGTTTTACGCCACTCTTTTGCCACTCATCTGATTAACAATGATGCCGGTTTGCGCTCGGTTCAAAAGATGCTCGGGCACGAAAACATAACCACAACCGAAATATATACCCACATCAGCAATCAAAAGTTAATTAACACGGTCAATAAACAACATCCATTGGCTAAAATCAGTAATTTTTCCGACAAGGACAACGATAATGGCTAAAAAACTCAACATCAGTTCCGAACATAAACTTACAGATTTGACCAATGTGGCTAAAACCGTGAATCCGCTTTTGCGCCAACTATTGGGTAATAACGGAATGCTTTTTCTTGAATTATTAAGTTCTTGGGAACAAATAATCGGCAAAGAACTCTCTGCATATTGCTTACCGCAAAATATCGTTTTTAAGAAAGATGAACGAACCGACGGTTGTTTAAGCATTTCCGTTTTATCAGGGGCTTTTGCAATGGAAATTCAGCAAAAGCAACAACAAATTATTGAAAAAATCAATTCTTTCTTCGGATATCCGGCCATCAGTAAGCTAAAGATAATTCAATCAGCCAATCCGGAGAATTTTTTATTGAATAAAAAACCCATTGATAAAATGAAAAAAAGTGTTGTATCCGCAAGCGAAGAATCTTATATTACGGAATTAACTAAAGATATTAACAATGATGAGTTGCGAGAAACTTTGGAAAATATAGGAAAGTATATATTCTCAAACAAAAACGGACAGGAGTAGTATTTTGGATAGTTTCATCAAAAAAATAAGCAATATTTTATCGCTGATTGTGGTGTTTTGTTTTTCTGCCGCAGTCTATTTTAATTATAAGGGATTTGTGTATGAAAACGGCAAAATAGAACTTCGCAAACAAGAAGCAGTTGCCGCAGAAATGAACGGAATTGCCACCGTTTTACCGAGGAATATTGTTATTAATACTTCACAAAAATACTCTTATGGCTCGCCGAATGCTCCGCTTACATTATTTGAGTATTCTTCTTTAGGATGTCCGCATTGCGCAGATTTTCACCTGGATGTAGTGCCGAAATTAATGGAAGAGTACGTAGACAAAGGTTTATTGCGAATTGTTTTTGTTAACTTCCCGCTTGATAAAAATTCAATGAAAGCGGCAATGCTTTCAAAGTGTATGGTTTATGACAATTACCTTCCTTTTATTGATGCAATGTTTTCGGCCCAACGTTCGTGGTGGATGGACACCGATGAAGAACATCTGTTCCGCTATGCGGCAGAGCATGGTTTGAGTTATGATGAGGCCACCGCTTGCATAAAAGATAAAAGATTGGCACAAGAAATCGTAGCTGACAGACAGGAAGCCATTGACAGACTCAAGGTTCAGGGAACACCTGCATTTTACGTTGTCGGTGCCGACGGAAATGAAATTATTTACGGTTCCACAAACTATCGTCATTTCAAAAACTATCTCGATAGCAGATTGGAAAGATTGGGGTATAACAGAAACCAATGAGCGAATTGCCGCAGGATATAAAAGATATTGACAAGCGAATCAGTGATTTAAAAAATGCTAAAGAAAAGAGAAAAGAAAAATCGCAGGTCAGTATTTTGATGCAACAGGCTTTTCGTTTTGCCGCCGAGTTTGTATCTCCGGTGATTATTGCTTTGGCTCTCGGATATTTGGCCGACGGTTACTTTAATACCAAACCTATTATTATGCTGATATTGGCGGTTTTCGGTTGTGCAGCCGGAGTGCTGAATGTATATAAAGCCGCCTTGGAAACAGATAAGGATATACGATAAGGAGAAATTATGGAAAATCCTTTGGAACAATTTGAAATTAAAAGAATTATTCCGTTTAATTACGGCGGAGTTGATTTGTCTTTTACAAATTCGGCTCTGTGTATGATTATTACAATAACCTTTCTGGTGTTGACGTTCACATTAGCGTTGCGTAAACGTGGTATTGTACCGACCAAAGGACAAGCTCTTGCCGAATCTGTTTATGATTTTATTCAAGGAATTATCGGAGAAACGCTGGGCAAAGACGGGGTTAAGTATTTCTCGCTTATTTTTACAATGTTTACTTTTATCGCTTGCGGCAACATTTTGGGGCTTTTCCCTTACAGTTTCACTTTCACATCACATATTGCCGCAGTAGGTGCTCTTTCGTTATTTTGCCTTATATTAAATATTATCTTCGGAGTTAAAAGAAGAGGTTGGGGATATCTGAGAACCTTTTTTCCGGAAGGCTTACCGTGGATTATGGCTCCGCTTATCGTACCGGTAGAAACGCTTTCGTTATTGGCTAAACCTTTTAGTCTTACCGTTCGTTTGGCGGTTAATATGTCTATCGGGCACATAATGTTAAAAGTTTTGGGCACATTCATTGTTGCAATGGGATTTTTCGGATTTATTCCATTAGTTGCGGATATGTGCATTATAATGTTTGAATTATTCATCACTTTGTTGCAAGCTTACATCTATACCACACTGAGCTGTGTTTATTTAAGCCAAGCTATCAGTGATGAAGAATAATCTGTTTTTAATTAACTAAAGAAAGGACAAAAAATGGAAAACGAAATCTTACAAGACAAAGCTTTAGCTTATATTGCTGCCGGTAT
>OMQI01000183.1 GCA_900313185.1 uncultured Rhodospirillaceae bacterium | reverse complement strand
TTTAAGCTATATAGATATTCAGGCCAACGGTTATGTTAAAGTCGAAGATACCATCGTAATAGTCGCTGACGGCAAAAAGTTTGCCAATGCTCTGCAACGCGTATTTCCTAAGTATAATGCCGACAATCAACGTACGGAATTTATATTGGATAACGTGACCGTCAATGGCACAGTCGTACCTTATACAGCCGAAGAAATCGGCAACAATATCGTACTTAAACCTAAATATAATCAACGCTTGGAACCGGGAATTTATACTTATGTATTTAAGTATATGGTAAACAATAAACTGGTGCGTGACGAAAATGAAGTATTATTAAGTTGGAATCTGGTCGGTTCTCCAATAAATGCAGTTATTACTTCGGCAAATGCTATTATTACACTGCCGGCCGGACACAGTTTTGATAATGCGTTCAGTCTTATAGGCGCGGAAAAATCTTTCACCGACCGCAGAACCAACATATTCCGCTTTGCCCAAAATACGGTAGCTTTTTCGAGCAATACCCCTATCCTCAATAATGAAACGGTTAATCTGTTTGCCGAAATGAATAAAAACGTGTTTATTGTGGATTTTGACAAGAACTTTTCAAACTTTTTAACAAATTGGGGAAACATTGCTTATTCAGTCTTAGGCCTTATAGCCATCTTAGGGTCTTTCTTACTGTCGCTCATCGGGCTGAAAAAAGAACGAAAGAACAATAGATATAATCCGTCGTATAACGGGGCCTTGATGCGTAGTATCTCGGTCGGCAGATATGATCGCACGGCCTTTGTGGCACAACTGCTCGATTTGTATCGTAAGAACACCATAGATATTACCCAAAGTGATAATCGTCTGTTTTTACATCGCCGAAACATTAACGGTGCAAAACTGCAAAAACATGAAATTAAAGCTCTTAAAACAATGTTTCCGAAAAATCATATTGATTTGGAAATAAATAAGACCAACAGCGTTATTTTGAAAAAAGTCAATAATTTACTCTCTAAAAGAAACGCCAAACAAATTAAGAAATATCGCCTGATTCACAATATAAGCTATGTGATTTTCAGTTGTATCATGTTGCTCCTGACCGAGATATTTATTTCTTACATCAGCATAAATTTTGCCCAGACGCTGATTATTTTATTGGCGACAACCTTGCTTTACAGCTTTTACATTTGGATTCTGCGGCATCACTATAAACATTGGTATGTATCAATTCCGGTAAAGCTGTTTTCGCTGATTTCATTGGTAGTGGTATGGTTGTTCAGCAGTATCTACATCGGACCGCTTACCTCGTTTTTGATTATGCTGATGCCGATGATAATCTTTGCGTTTACCCGTGTATTCGGCGAGCAAAACAACTTCATCAACGAAGCTAAAGAAGCCATTGCCAAATACAAGGAGTACCTGCTGTCAAATTCCGATACCATAAATTTGAGCAGAGATTTCATAAACCAACAGTCAAGTATTTTTGCGCTTGATATTATGGAATATTTCCCGCAAAACGTATCAAATAAAAATTATTACAAGCTTGATATTGCCGAAAATCTCAAACAAACATTAATAGGGATTGTATAAATATAAAAGAGGCAAAAAAACGTCTGCATTTAAGCAGACGTTTTTTTATAAAAAGATGGTTAGTAATTATTCTTCTCAATATCGGTAAAGTAATCAATCGTTTCGACAGAAAGCTCTTTAACCGCTTCTCTGTCGCAAACAATAATACCGTGGCGATGTCTTTGCAAAGCCGAAATGGTCCAAACATGGCTCAAAGCTCCTTCGATACCATGTTTTAAGGCGGTTGCCTTGTTAGCTCCGGTGGCTATAATCATAACTTCTTCGGCGTCCATAATCGTTCCAACACCCACAGTCAGAGCCATGGTCGGTACTTTGGAAAGGTCATTATCAAAAAAGCGGGAATTGGCCTTAATGGTGCTTTCGGTCAGGGTTTTTACTCTGGTACGCGATTCCAATGATGAAAACGGCTCATTAAAGGCGATATGTCCGTCAACACCGACGCCGCCGATAAACAGATGCACACCGCCGGCATTACGCATGGCGCGCTCATATTCGCGACATTCTTTGGCAAAATCTTTGGTCATACCGTTCAAGATGTGGATATTTTGCGGCTTAATATTTATGTATTTAAAGAAATTTTCCTGCATAAAATAATGATAACTTTGAGGATGCGTGGCATCTAAACCAATATACTCGTCCATATTAAAGGTTACCACATTTTCAAAAGATAATTTACCTGCCTTATACAATTTTATCAGCTCGGCATACATTCCGAGCGGTGTCGAACCGGTGGGCAGACCTAAAACAAACGGGCGTCCTTTGGTCGGTTTAAAGTGATTAATTCTGTAGGCAACATAATCTGCTGCCCATTTAGATACATTATCACTGTTTTCTTTAATTATTACACGCATACTCTTTTTCCTTTACAAAATATTTTACCTTGAATAATCGTATACAAAACACTTAATTTTTCACTTAAAATAACAATATCGGCATCGTACCCCGGAGCTATAACCCCCAAATGATCTTGTTTCATAATTCGCGCCGGATTGGTAGCAGCCATATGCACAGCTTGCTCGACGTGAAATCCGTAAG
This sequence comes from uncultured Rhodospirillaceae bacterium, assembly GCA_900313185.1. Lineage (GTDB taxonomy): Bacteria > Pseudomonadota > Alphaproteobacteria > RF32 > CAG-239 > RUG410. The sequence goes on along the minus strand of OMQI01000183.1, from coordinate 2,445 downwards.
AAACAATATTACGAACACTGTCCACCATTGTTAAAGCAGAGCCGGCAATCGCATTATCCGATTTGCGATAAAAACACTTATCCAAATAAACTTCTTCACCATTGGCAATCAGCGGTTTTTTCTTTTGTTTGGTAGGTTTCAACGAATCGGTTACCAACACCACCTTATCAAGCGACTTACAAGTAAGCAAAAACTTGATGATTTCCGGATTGATATGAATACCATCAGCAATAATCTCGCAAGAAAGTTCCGGATGAATAAACACTGTTCCTACCAACCCCGGATCTCGATGATGCATACGGCTCATTGCATTAAATAAATGCGTAACGTGCATGATTCGTGCCTGCATCCCCTCAATCATTTGCTCATAAGTGGCATTAGAATGTCCGGCCTGCAACACTATTCCTTTAGACAGGCAATACAAGGCCAATTCTCGCATATTTTTCAGTTCCGGTGCTACGGTCATATTAACAATATGTCCTTCGGAAGCCTGCCAAAGCTCTTCCATATAGTTCAAGTCTACCGGACTTAGTGCTTCCGGAGATTGCACACCCAATCTGTCAGGAGAAATAAAAGGGCCCTCCAGATGCATACCCAAAATGCGTGCTCCTTTTTCTTGTCCCATAGCTTTGGAAATAGTTTTAACGGCTTTAAGCAATTTTGCTTTCGGAGTAGCATACAATGTCGGAATAAAAGAAGTTACGCCGTACTTGAGCAATATCTCCGACATTTTCAAAATAGATTTTACGGAACAATCTTCCGTACCATAACCGCCAATACCGTGAATATGAGTGTCAATAAAGCCGGGAGCCACATACGCTCCTTTGGCATCAATAAAATAGGTGTCGGCCTTAAATATTTTTTTAGCCATACGCCCTTCATTAAATACGTCCACTATTTTATTTTGCTTAATCAACACCGCACAGTTTTTCATCATTGAATAACCGTTAAAAACCGTGGCGTTATGAATACAAACAGCTGCAACCATTTCACTCTCCGTTTGGGGATAGTATAAACCTTAAGTTTTAAGAATAAGTTAGCAACAAAAACAAAAAAACAGCGGCTTCCATTTTCAGGAAGTCGCTGTTTTCTATAGTATTTCGCTCAGATTTTTTTGTTTTTTAGTGCTTTGCGGCCTTGTAGGTTGCAAAGACCTTATCGCCCTTATAGATAGTCAGAACATAACCATCATTGCTGATAGATGCACTGAACTTATCTGTGGTGACAGAAGGATGTCCGCTGACGGTGTAGCCGTAGTCCCAACCCCAAGCCGTAGCTGTAGGATAGGCCATATTATCGGCATTGGCACCCTCGGTGGTATCCCACTGCATCAGGTCAGGACTGTCGGTTGCAATGGTGTTAATCCACTTGCCCCATGACGGAATCCATGTTCCTGAATTCAGGCGGCTGTCAGTATTCGTCTCAAAGTAGGCCTCGTTTACTTCCGGCTTGTTGGCATCCTGACGGATTACAACAGGAAGGGTACCCTTTTCGAAGTGAATGCTGGCAATATAAACCCAAGTATTTCTCTGTTCATTGCGAGCAGTTGTAAACACACAACCGGTGAACTTGCCGTGGTCAAAGTCAGGATTCCATGGAGCGGCAACCTTAATCTGACCGGGAGCAGAAGAAGCAAAGCTGTTGCTGCCGAATGATACGCTGATGTTATCAGTGTAGTCATAAACTGTCAGCTCACTTGTCTCGCTCTTCTTGTCCACGCTGGCACCCGTCTCATTGGCTGAGAACGAAATGGCACCAAAATCGTGTGTCTTACCGTTACGGCTGAAAACGATATTGTTAGGATCAATTGACTCCCAACCATTGTTCTGAGAAGAACCGTTCAGAGTAGCTGTGGTGCTGATACTGCGAGTCTCGCGAGCATAGCTCCAGTCACCGTCTGTCTTGTTCTCCGTGTTCTTTAAGGTTACGCTGGCAGAACCTGTGCTCTGGTTAGCATTCTCCTCTTCTGAACTCCAGTTGGTCAGAACCTGGAAATTACGAGCAAATACCTTGCTGATATTCTCGCTATCCTCGCTACCGTCTGACCACTTCGTGATGAAGGTCAGTGATGCGGTAACGTCGTTCTGGTTCACTGTCAGAGTCTGGTTGGTTATCTCATAACCTACAATTGTCTTCGCCTTGGCTACGTTGATAGTTCCGGGAGCAGAGATTGTCTGCACGTTGTCACCAAAAGTAATGGTTACATCGTCCGAATAGCTATAAGTAGTCAATGTAGCGGTATCGCTGGCAACGTCAACACTCTGGCCACTCTCAGCTGCTGCAAAGTTAATTGCACCGAAGTCACAAGTTTCACCATCTCTGGTGTACTTAATGTTGTTCGGATCCAGAGCATTCCAACCGTTAATCTGGTTAGAGTTCTGGAGCTGAGCTGTGGTGGTGATATCACGCTTCTCAGCGGAATAACTCCAGTTACCGTCAGTCTTA
>OMQI01000184.1 GCA_900313185.1 uncultured Rhodospirillaceae bacterium | reverse complement strand
TTATAAAACTTATCCAAAATACCTTTGGCTTGTTGCAATCCCTCAAAAGTAAAGTTAAACGGCTGATGATAATGTGTGGTCAAAAACAGCAAACGCAAAGCTTCTGCCGGATGCTGTGCCAAAATCTCATCAACCGTATAGAAATTGCCGAGCGATTTAGACATCTTCACACCGTTAATCATCAACATACCGGTATGCACCCAATAATGAGCAAATCCGGTTCCCGGATAAGCACCGCAAGATTGCGCCAACTCGTTTTCGTGGTGCGGGAATATCAAATCGGAACCTCCGCCGTGAATATCAAAATCATTACCCAACAGTTTGGAACTCATTGCCGAGCATTCCAAATGCCAACCGGGTCTTCCGTAACCCCAAGGGCTGTCCCATCCCGGTTGGTCAGCATCTGACGGTTTCCACAAAATAAAATCAGCCGGATTCTTTTTATATTCGGCAACTTCTATGCGTGCACCTGCCAACATTTCTTTCATCGAGCGGCCGGAAAGCGTACCGTAACTCGGCATAGAATCCACATCAAACAATACCTGATTTTCTGAAATATAAGCGTGCTTTTGTTCCAAAAGTTTTTCGACCAGAACAATCATATCATTTATATAATCGGTAGCACGCGGACGATAATTCGGAGCCAGAACATTGAGTTTTGCCATATCCTCAATATACCAGTTATAAGTCTGTTCGGTTATTTCACGAATAGGTTTTCCGGTTTCCTTATGTTTGTTCAAAATTTTATCATCAACATCGGTAATATTAGAAACATAAGTAACATGTTCTTTGCCGTAAACATAGCACAGCAAACGATATAAGACATCATACACCACAGGTGTTTTGGCATTACCTAGATGCGCCTTATCATAGACGGTCGGTCCACAGACATACATACGCACATTATTTTCATCTATCGGTTTGAACTCAACTTTGCGTTGCTTTAATGTGTTGTGTAAATATATCTGTGTCATAATTTTTTCCTTTAATTTTTATGCTTTTATACCTTTAAGACGTTTTTGTGCCTTTTCTCTTCCGATAAGCGGCAATAACGTTTTAAGTTCCGGTCCGTTATCCAAAGCGGTCAACGCCTTTCTTATCGGGTGGAAAAGTTCTTTACCTTTTTTACCGCTTTGAGCTTTAACTTCATTCAACCAAGTGTTAAATGTTTCATCATTCCAAGGCTCCGGCGGTAATAAATCGGCTGCCAAATCGGTAAGTGCCTTATCTTCAATAATCGGTGTAACTTCGCTGTGGCAAATATCCGCCCAAATTTTAATATCGGAAACCAAATCCAAATTCGGACGAACTTTATTCCAAAATTCTTCGCTCACATTCACTCTGTCTTTTACTGCCGCATACGGCATAGAACGTACGAATTTAGTGTTAAAGTGCTTTAATTCTTCTTCGTCAAACTTAGGCTGTGAACGTCCGAGTTTTTCAAAATCGAGCGAATCAGCCAACTCATCAAGGCTGTAAAACGGCTCAATAGCATCAGATGTTCCGAGTTTAGCTAAGAAAGAGCAAATCGCCATAGCTTCCACACCTTCGGCCTTGAGTTCACGCACGCCCAAACTTCCCAAACGCTTGGAAAGTTTACCCTCAACACCGGTCAACAATGGTAAGTGCGCAAAGGTTGGCACCTTACCGCCGATAGCTTCAAACATCTGAATTTGTGCAGCCGTATTGGTAACATGGTCTTCACCACGCACAATATGAGTAATACCGAAATCAGAATCATCCACACAAGACGGGAAATGGTATAAATAACTTCCGTCCTCACGGATAATAATCGGGTCGCTTAATTTTTCGGCCTCATATTGGCAATGTCCACGCACAATATCATTCCATTCGATAATTCCCGGAAGCAACTTAAAGCGATAGTGCGGTTTGCGCCCTTCTGCTTTGAACTTAGCCAAATCGGCTTCGGTATAGCGTAAAGCCTGACGGTCATAAATCGGAGCTTCTCCTTTTGCCATAGCACGCTTGCGTTTAATCTGCAATTCTTCCGGCGTATCGTAACAAGCATAAATTCTGCCTTTAGCAATCAGTTCATCACGTAGAGCATCATAACGGGCAAAACGTGCTGATTGACGAGCCTCTTCGCACCAATTAAAACCAAGCCATTTTAAACTTTCACGCATTGCGTCTTCGTATTCTTTTTTAGAACGGGCAAAATCCGTATCATCAATACGGAGCATAAATTTTCCGCCCAATTT
>OMQI01000187.1 GCA_900313185.1 uncultured Rhodospirillaceae bacterium | reverse complement strand
CGACCGGAAAAACTTGAACACCTTTATAGTGTCCGCCAAGTTCGGTAGCTTGTTGAGCTTGTTGCGCTTTTTTCTTATCATATTGTACTGCCGGATGATTATATTTAATCACCGCATCAACATTCGGCACATTGCCGTTTGACACTGATTGATGCGCATTAGTAGCAACTTTTTCTTGCGCCTGATGTGTCGGATGAAAATCTTTCGGGTCAAGTGAAATATCTTGTGGCAAGCGTAACATCATATACCCCGAACCACCGCCATAAGCCGGACCGGAAACACCTATGGAATAGAAGCCGCCAATATAACCGTAATCCATATCTATGTAGTCAATAGCAAACATGGTGCGAATGGTGCTGTTTCCCACGGTTGTCATTTTGCAATCATAGCCGCTGTCTTCCATAATGACGTTGTTAACATTTTTAGCAAATAACACTGTTTTGCTCGGACGGCACACCGGCGTTTGTCCGTTGTCGGTTACACCCCAATTGAGCATCAAATTCATCGCCATGGTATTTTGTTCGTTGATTGAAACATCGGTAATTTTTACGTCATCAATATATACAAACCCCGGTGTAACCCCAATGGTAACAGGAATGGAAACATATTGTTCGGTGCAGGCGTGTGTGTTAGAATCTGCGGCACAAACTAATGCTTTTTGCCGTGCATTACTGTCAAACATATGCAGTAGCGTGTTGTAAATATACTCTTTAGACATAGCAAGTTTTGCCGGTGCACATTGTTTAGAGCGGCAAACCACAACTGACGACGGCATTTTAAGTCGCGGTTGCGTTTCTGTCATAGCCGGACGTGTGTAATATTGACCGTCTACCACATCTCCCCGCGGTAACGGCGGAACATCTGTCGGTGAATAATAGCAACCGGCTAAAATTCCACAAATTGTTGAAATAAAACCTAATTTTTTTAACATCGCGATACCTTTAAATAAAATTAGTTACAATTACTTATATTTTACTTTAACAATATTGTATGAATGAAAAGTAAAGATTGCATATTTTTTTTATTTGTCGTAAACTGCGCTTCATGAAAAAGATGTTACTGACATTACTTCTTATAACATCGCCGTGCTTAGCTGAGGTGCGCGTGGTGGATGGCGATTCGCTGGAAAAAGATGGCGCTCGTATTCGCTTAGATGGGATTGATGCACCGGAGTTTTTCCAAACTTGTCAAGACGAAAACGGAGAAGATTATGCCTGCGGACAAGAAGCAGCACAACATCTTAAAGATTTAATTGGTGAATATAATACGCGATGCGAATGTTTGCCAAAGCCGGACCGTTATAAGCGTCAGATTTGTGAATGTTTTGCCGGGGGCTATTCTCTTAATCGGACGATGGTCAAAGACGGTTATGCCCGCATATACCGAAGCAAACGCTTTACCGCCGAGGAAGAAGAGGCGGCACTGCATCACCGTGGCATCTGGCGCGGCAAAAACATGCGCCCGGCTTTGTATCGCATTTTACAGAGTTTTGAAAATTAATAGAACCAACTCAATTAAGATTTAATCAAGCTATCTTGCGTTTTATTCTTGGCAATTTGTCGAGCTGCTTCTTTTTCAACTTCAGTGTTTTTGTGTTTTTTTGCTAAATGATAAGCTAAGTGCAACTCTGTATTTGTTGGAATGACTATAGAATCCGGATCCGCTAACAAATCAGGATCTTGCAAAATTTTTTCTTCTGCTTGATAAAGGCGTTTTTCAGATTTTTCATCATCGTATAGTCCACTATGAAATATATAACTGTGCAATAAATTCATTCTGTGTAAATTATAGAGAGTCGGTGGATAAGTATCATTTCCACTCATATATTTATCAACTGAAGCATCTAAAGAAGGCTTTATTGCATCGGCTGCCTCGTTATTTAGTCCGGCAAAATAGTTATACGCCCCCATTAGTTGTAATGTAGAAATTTTTTTAGCATCTTCAGGGGATTTCTTGACGGCGTTAAGAACAAGGTTTGCCTCTGCCATTTCGGCATAACTTTTTCCATTAGGTTCAGGAGGTAATTTTTCCAAATGCTCCAATTGAATAAGTGTATCATTTAAATTCCATTTATCATCAATATCACACACTTGTTCGGCGTAGGCCTGAGCAATCTGACGATAAGAAGCTCCTTGTTCAACAACAAATTCCTTTTCTTCAATACCTGGCATAACAGTAGCAATTACAGGAGTGTTTTCAGCCACCCTTTCCATTGCACTCCACAAATCTTCAATATTCATATAGCCCTTTTGGGACATCTTGACGGCTTCTTTTTTCAAATCATTTAAGTGCTTTTGCCGCAGTAATTCGTCCGTTTTGCTCATTTTGGCCTCTCCTTAAAATGTTTTATTTCTGTTGAATATAGCTTATTTTTAGACAAAAGTCAATCGTTTTTTGTAAAAAATAAATATCGCGAAAACAGTTGATTTTTTACGCCGATTTGCTATGATGCCACCGATTATG
>OMQI01000190.1 GCA_900313185.1 uncultured Rhodospirillaceae bacterium | reverse complement strand
TCGTCATCCATTTTTATTCCGCTTTCGCAAAGCTCTTGATTGGCCTTGAAATCAGCATTACCGAGACAAATCACCTCGCAACCGGCTGCAATCGATTTACGGGCTTTCTCGGCTATACTTCCTTGCAAAGCATTCATCACAATGGCATCGGAAACAAGCAAACCGGAAAAACCTATTTCCTCTCGGATAATATCATTTATGACTTTAGATGAAATTGTTGCCGCATTTTGCTTATCAATCACACTCAATACAATATGCGCAACCATTCCCATCGGAGCATTGCACAAAGACTTAAACGGAGCAAAATCGACTTGCAATTCCGCCAAACTTTCATTTATAACCGGCAAAGATAAATGCGGGTCAACTGCAGCTTTTCCGTGTCCTGGGATATGCTTTACACAAGGACAAATTCCGTTTTTTATATATTCATCAACCATTGCTTTTCCGAGTTCTGCAACATTGTTCTCAAAACAACGTCCTTGCAAAACCTCAGAAGTTTTATCAGTCATAATATCCAAAACCGGAGCAAAATTTACATTTATACCACAAGATTTCAAATCTGAACTTATCAAATAAGCGTGCATTATTGCCATTTCCGGCGAAGTTATATTTTGCTGGGCAGAAACGGCCGTAAATTCCGGATCAAGCAAACGCCTTACACGCCCGCCTTCTTGATCAACCGCAATTAACACATCTTCACGGCCGATTGCATTTTTTATATCATCTGTCAATGCCCGAACCTGCTCTTTATCCCGAACATTTTCACAAAATTTTGAAAACAGACATACTCCAAGCGGATTATATTCGGAAAACAAACGCTTTTCATCGGAGCTCAAACGCAATCCCTGACAGCTTAAAAATGCAGGCAATATTTCTTTCATTTGTGACCTAACGTTCCTTAGCAATACAATCCGTCAAGCCTTTGGCTTTCAAGGTCGCACAAGCAGCCTGAGCCTGTTCTTTGGTTGCAAAGCTTCCGGCACGCAGTTTATAAATCATCCCCTGAGCACCTAGATTATCGCTCTGTATCTCGTGAGAATAAGTTTTCAACAACGCATATTTTGCCGCAAGATTATTCCAAGTTTTTTCTATCGTATCTTTATTTTTGGAAGCAATCAGTTGAATTTGCCACGCCCCTTTAGGAGCTTCCTTTTCCACGGCTTTAACCGGCTCTTTAACTTCTTCAACAACTTTATTTACTTCTTTTTTAATCTCTTCCTTTGGGGCTTCCTCTTTTTTAGGCTTCAAAATATCTGCAGGTTTTTCCGGAACTTCGTTTTCTACCTTCGATTCTGCAACTTTCGGAGTCTCTGTTTCCACAACTTCATCAACAATTTCATCTAAGTTTTTAGCATTTGCGTCAACTTCGACCTCTTCCGGCACAATATCCGGAAGCTTCGGTTTTTCCGGCTCAGGAAGTAAATTTTCCACCACTGTATTATCTACAACTTTCTTTTCAACAATATTATAAACATCTTTATCTTGGTTAGGTATATCCATACCTCCCGGATTCTCCGGTTTAATTTTTACGGCAGTTTGCGGGCGTTGAATAACCGGAACTTCCTTGTGCGTCTGTTCATATTGCGGTGCTAAAACGAACCAACCGACGATTCCCGCCAATACAATACCGGCAAAAGTTCCCAAAAAATTATTACGTGAACGTGCCATTTCAATGCGACGCTCTTCCATACTCGCTATTTTTTGCTCTGCTACTTTTTGCTTAAATCTATCCAAATAGTCATCATTTTTATTAAAAAAATCATACATTTTACGCCTCACAAACTTTAACTGATAAGATTATATGCTTTTAAGGTTTAAAATCACTTAACATAATATAAAATTTTCTTTCATTTATCCAAAAAACGATTATAGTTTGAGTAAGAGGAAACACAATGAGAATTGCGACATTAAACATTAATTCGATAAACGCCAGACTAGATAATTTATGCGAGTGGCTGAAACAAAATCAGCCTGATGTACTTTTTCTGCAGGAAATAAAATGCGAGTTCAATAATTTTCCTTTTTTTGATTTGCAAATGAACGGTTATGACGCCAAAATTTTAGGGCAAAAAAGCTATAATGGGGTGGCAGTGTTGAGTAAACACAAAATAAACGTACGCTCCGAAAATTTACCCAGGTTTACTGACGAAAATGCCAGATATTTGGAATGCGAAGCCAACATAAACGGGCAAAACTGCATTTTTGCCTCGCTGTATCTACCCAACGGCAATCCGCCTTATAACAACTCTGCAGATACCTCCAAATTTGAATATAAGCTCAAATGGATGGATGCATTTATCAAACACGCCGAAAAATTGCTGATAAATAATCGTAATGTTATTTTGGGTGGAGATTTTAATGTTATTATGAGCGAGCAAGATGTTTATAATCCGCAAGAATTCATCGGCAATGCGCTTTATCGTCCCGAAGTGCAAAACCGCTTAAAATATCTTACCAACAAAGGCTGGTGTGATACCTATCGCACTCTTTATCCTCAAGAGCACGGCTATACTTTTTGGGATTACACCGGAGGGGCTTTCATTAATGATTTGGGAATGCGTATCGATTATATTTTATCTTCTCCGGCATTAACAGACCTATTAGTGGATTGCCGAATTGACATAGATTTCAGGAAAAAAGAAAAATCATCTGATCATACCGTTTTAATTGCCGAATTTAAGGACTTATAAATGAAAAAACTCGTTTTACTTATTGTAACTTTTTGGTGTTCAACCGCCTATTCGGCCGATGTTGATAAAAATTTGTTAAATGAAATGCTGACTACACTTAACCGGCAATATATCAAACCGATTGATAATGTTGAAACCGTTACTGCCGGATTGTGCGGATTGAGTGATTTAGACGGTGGATTTGTCGTTTCACACGGAGTTGATCGCATCTATATTTATCACAATCATAAAATCAGCGGAGTGGTACCTATACCTAAAGATGTTGATGACATTCGCTCTTGGGTAAACTCCATCGCCAAAGCCATTGATAATTCGGCAAAAATATCTGAAAATGTTGCTTTGAGAGATTTTGAAGTACCTGATTTAATAATGAAACGAATGGTGAAAAACTTGGATGAATATTCGCATTATTATTCAGAATACGAATATAACGAAGAAGAGGAAAATAATGCCATTTTTACGCTCTATGCCGACAGAATGATTGATGATATTTTATATTTGCGGGTGCGTGTTTTCAATAAACAAACCGGAAACATGGTTAAACAATCACTTGAAAACCATCCTGAGGCCAAAGGAGTGATTTTAGACCTTAGGGGTAACGGAGGCGGTATGTTTAACGAAGCACTTAAAGTGGCAAAACTATTTTGTGACAATGAAATCATAACTTATACTGCCGGACGAGATGACGAAAACAAACACTATTATACTTCCGGTGAAGGTGCTTTATATTCAGGGCCTCTGATTGTATTAATCGATGGTAATACCGCTTCCGCAGCCGAAGTTTTAGCCGGAGGATTGCAGGAACAATCACGTGCCAAGATTATCGGTGCTCATAGCTTCGGTAAAGGTACAATTCAAAAAATTACCGTGATGAGCAACGGCGGAAGATTGGTTTTAACAAGCGAGCAATTTTTCACTCCATCAGGAAAAGTTATTCACAAAAAAGGCATAGAACCTGATGTGTGCCTAAATCATATAGTCGACGGACAATGTGAACAAGAAGAGCGCATCAATAATGAAGAAGATATAGAAAAGGCTATCGAAATATTGCGAGAAGAAATGTAACAATATTTGTTTCACAAGCTATATCAATAAAATTATTGACAGCAAATCAAAAAATGTTTATACACTTAATCCAAGTGATGCCCTGGTGGCGAAATTGGTAGACGCGCATGCTTCAGGTGCATGTTGCCTCAGGCAGTGGAAGTTCGAGTCTTCTCCAGGGCAC
>OMQI01000191.1 GCA_900313185.1 uncultured Rhodospirillaceae bacterium | reverse complement strand
ATACTGAGCATACTATAAATTAATTTTGGTAAAAAAAGTAATAACGAAAGATAAAAAAATGAGTAATAATGCCGGAAGTTGTCAAATAGTTAAATTTCAGCCTGTTTCCGAGGTGCCGGAGGATTTACAGAATTTTGCCGAAGAATTCTTTGAAGTAGTGGCAAATGACTATACCGACGATGGTTTGGAACAATTGGTGGGATATTTGCGTAATTCGGTTTCTGAGAGGGATATGTTAAATGCCGCTCGGAATTTCGGTGTTAATTTGCCGGAATATACAATTGAAAAATTACAAAGTAATGATTGGTTGGCAGATAATGTTATAAAGTTTGCTCCTTTGGAAGTGGCAGAATTTTTAGTGTATGGCATCCACGAAAAAAATGTTGATACCAAAGGAAAAATAGGAGTCAGAGTTTACGCTGCAACAGCTTTCGGTTCGGAGCATCAAACCACCAAATGCTGTTTGCAGGGAATTTCCGATATTAATAAAACAATCGGCAGTGCCAAAAAGATTTTAGATGTCGGTACCGGTTCGGGGATTTTATCGATTGCCGCTGCCAAAATTTGGAAAAATGCACAAATAGTTGCCGTTGATATTGATGATGAATCGGTTGAAGTCGCTAAGCAAAATGCGATTGATAACGGAGTTGAAAAACAGATGACGGTGGCGTATAGCGACGGCTATTCTTCCGCTATTGTACAACAAAATGCTCCTTATGATGTTATATTGGCCAATATTTTGGCTCGTCCGTTAATTGCAATGGTAAAAGATATGGCAGAAAACTTGAAAATAGGCGGGTATGCTGTTATTTCCGGATTTATTGATGAACAAGTTGATTGGGTTGTCGGAGAACATCAAAAGTTCGGATTGGAATTGCAAAAAATTTATGAAATGGATAATTGGCGTGCCGCATTGTTGAAAAGGATTAAGTAATGACAGCAATTGAAGAAATACGCAAAAAGCTGAAAGCAGAAAATTTAGGTGCTTACGTTATTGCTCACGGCAATCGTTATATCGGGCAAGATATTTTGGATTCAGAGCATAAGCTGAAAAAATTGTGTGGTTTCAGCGGTTCGGCAGGAATTGCGGTTGTGACCGAAAATACCACTTATTTGTTGGTGGATGGGCGTTATGAATTGCAAGCAAGACAGGAAACCGATTCGCAAGAAGTCACTGTGATGGATTTATTACCCCGTTTCAAAAATGTTTGTGATTTACTTAAACCTTTGGAAATTACAACCGTCGGGTATGATGCTTGGTGCCATACGGTAGCGGAAATGGAATTTATTAAACGCCGTTACTTTGATATGAAATTTGTAGATACCGGAGATTGGTTGGGAACAAACACCAAATCCGGTGCTGAAATTATGGAACGAGGCATTGAATTTTCGGGGCAAAGCCGAGAGGAAAAAATCGCTGTAGTACAGAATATGCTAAAAGATCAGCAAGCCGATTATTATTTATTTACCTCGGCAGATAGTGTTTCTTGGTTGATGAATATATATGCCAGTGACTTACCTTATTCTCCGGTGGTTAGGGCTTATGCACTGTTAGCTAAAAATGGTGAAGTATTGTTATACGGCGACAATCTGAAAACTGATTTACCGAGCGGTAATTGGCAAGAATTTGCCGCAAGAATGGCTAAATTAGGCGAAGTAAAACTGATGTATGATGCGCATAATGCACCGGAAAAAATTAAGGCATCGGTTGAAGCTGAAACCAAATTAATTAAGGCGCCGGATATTTGTCAGATGCTTAAAGCTGAGAAGAATGCAACGGAACTTCAGGGAATGAAAAATTGTCATATTCGTGACGGGGTTGCATTGAGCAAATGTTTGTGTTGGTTAGATGAGAATTATCAGGGTAAAACGGAGCTTGATGTTGTTGAAAAGTTGCACGAATTTCGAGCCGAGCAAAAATATTTTTTCAGCGAAAGTTTTGCCACCATTGCCGGATTTGCTGAGAATGGTGCAGTTGTTCACTATCAACCGAGTGAGAAAACCAATAAGGAATTAAAAGAAGGCTCTTTATTGCTACTCGATAGTGGCGGACAATATTTAGACGGCACGACCGATGTTACCAGAACTGTTGTTTTAGGTAAACCGACAGAGGAAATGATAAAGGATTTTACGTCGGTTTTAAAGGCTCACATTGCGTTGGCTTCGACTGTTTTCCCAAGCGGAACTTCCGGTATGAAACTGGATATTTTGGCACGCAGTCAGCTTTGGACAGAGGGCGTGGATTATAAGCACGGCACCGGTCACGGAGTGGCTTGTTTCGGCAATGTTCACGAAGGACCGATAAGTATTTCTTCGGGCGGCAGTGATTATGGCTTTAAGAGCAATATGATAACTTCCGATGAACCGGGGGTTTATAAAGAAAATGCTTATGGTATTCGAACGGAAAATCTGCTTTATACGGCGGAAAGCGAATATAGCGGATATTTGAAATTCAACATCCTGACCAAAGTACCTATTGATAAACGCCTGATTGATAAATATATGCTTAGTGCCGGAGAGCAGATGTGGCTGAATAACTACCATAAAGATGTGTATGATTGTTTGGCACCTTATATGAATGAAAAAGAAGAAATGTGGTTAAAAGACGTTTGCTCTCCGCTCTAAAGCGAAAGGAAACGTTATGTTCAAAAAAATATGTTTAATTTTGACGGTTTTTAGCTTGTTGAAAGCAGTATCGGCAGAGGCGCAATATGTCAATCTTTCGGGTAACAATCCGGATATAACTCAGTATGTGGAGTCTAACGAAGATAATTGGAATAAATCCATAATGTATATGTTTTATTCCAACCAGCCTTGCGCATTATGTTCGCAGGCAATGGGAATGATTTATCAAATTTATGAGGAGTATTTTATTAATCAGTTTAATTTGTTTGAAATAAATTATACAGATGAGGGCGAATACGGTATGCAGGAAAGCTATAATTTAAGTCAACCGCTTTCGTTGGTTTTGGTACGTATAAATGATGGAATGAGCCGTGGATATTATAAAATTGACAATCCGCAATTTTGGATAGATGATCCGTTTTATTTCAAACAGCGTTTGCTTTCGGAAATAAACAATTTCTTGAATACGTAGGGCGTTACCTTTTATTTTTGAAAAAAGTCTTTAAAAGTTCGGAACAAGGTCGCTCAAGTATACCGCCTTGAATGGCAGGGCGGTGATGACAGGTAGGAGATTCGTAAAATTTTACACCGCTGACTACGGCACCGCCTTTTTCATCGGTTGCCCCAAAATAAAGATTTGCAATTCTGGCAAAAGAAATTGCCGCAGCACACATAGTGCAAGGTTCAAGAGTGACGTACATATCCAAATTCCACAAGCGTGAAGTT
>OMQI01000194.1 GCA_900313185.1 uncultured Rhodospirillaceae bacterium | reverse complement strand
TTGAGTTCAAGCCGGTTAATATGCACTTGCGTTGCATATTCTTTGGCGACCTGAACCTTGAAGTCGTTTAAGTCCTTGCGCATTTCACCGTATTTGTTAACGAGCCACACAAATGCCGGTACGCAAACAATTTGTAAAAATTGTAGCCAATCCATGATGTTCCTTTCGTTGAGGTTGATTAAATTATAAAAAAAACTTTACTTTACAAAATTTTTGTCCTATTACTTCCTACAAAGTGTACATAGCTGTACTTTGTGAAAATTTATGAAAGTGAGGCAAAATGGTAAAACATCAGCAGCCATTAATAGGGGCATATTTGGTTTTAATAGAGAATAATAAAATTTTATTGCAAAAGCGTAAAGGTGGTATTTTGGACGGACAATATTCACCTGTGGCCGGTCATACAGAAGAAGGAGAAACAGTTATTGAAGCAATTATAAGAGAAGCAAAAGAAGAAGCAAATATCATACTAGATGCAAAAGATTTAAAAGTTAAGGTTGTCTCTCAAAGACCTAATGCACCTTATAAAGGAACGCCGACAGACATTATAGATTTTTATATTTTAGCAACAAGTTACAAAGGAAAAATTCAAAACAATGAACCAAATAAATGTTACGAATTTATTTTCAGTCCGTTAGATAAATTGCCAACAGAAACCATTTCCCACGTCAAAAAGGCCATTCAAGCTTATTTGCAAAATGAAGATTTTATTATTTGCTAACAGTCTTTTTGTTTTTCTCAATTTCTGCAATCATATAATTGCCCTGTATGTTCTTAAAATTGGAAAACCGAACTTTGGCGTCTTTTGAGTTTTCTTCTACTTTGAGCCGAAACTCTTCTTGCGATAAATATCGTTCTCCAACATCTTGTAAAAAACCTTCATAGTAGTATTTATTCAACAGCTTCGGAAACCCTCCTGTATTTTGAGGATTTTCAATTTCAACTATAATAACTTTTTCGGCAACTCTTATTAAGTTTTGAAATAACTTTGCTAAATGTTTTTCTGAAGGCATATGATGTAAAGTATTACAACAAATAGCCACACCAAATGCATTTTCACTAAATGGAAGATTTGTAGAATCATGATTGGTAAATGAAATATTTTCATTTTTATTTTTAATCAATGATACTTGTGACCAACTAATATCATTTCCTATAGCAAAATCAATATTATTCCCTTTTTCTGCAACTATGTCGGTCAGTAATTGGCTATCACCGCATGATGCATCTAAAATTGTCTTGTAACCATTCATAAGTCTGGACAATAATTGAATAAACCCTTTTTTATTTTTCCTTTTATTAGTGAGAATAAACCTCTTTACTACTTCCTTATGAATCAAATACCTAAGTTGCATTTTTTCATTAGTGTCTATTTCAGATGTCTATATATCTTGATTATTCAATTTATTTAACCTATTCATACAATAAGCTAAAACATTTTTACTACTTAAATAATTTATTTCATTCATATCATTATTAGGTATACTAATATAGGTTTCGTAATTATCAAGATGAAGTTTTTCTGTATTTCTAATTCGCCCCATAAAGCCTAAGCCAAATTGAGTATGTTTGTTTCCGGCGCTATCCCAAAAATTATGTGTAATCAGGGTAACAGGTTCAATTTCTCCAAGTTTTACACCGGAAATAGCACCATTAGCCGCGTTTTCCACAGCAGAATGAATATAATTCTGGTCTTTTATATCAGGTACTTTATATTTTGGCGCGAAATACAGGTGCTTTTCATTATCATACATAGCGACTGATATGAAAAAATTTGTTTTCATAGCTCTTTGCAACTCGAGATTTGTAACTTCGTAATCGAAACTAACAATCGGCAAATCGTATATTTTAGAGTATGTCTTTTGCAATTTTTCAATATTACTGCTTATGTATTTCATGGGCATCTCCCTACATATCTTATACTATTTTTTAATATATTTGTCAATATCACAATAGATTTTTAATTCTGATGCACACGGTTGTCTTCAATTACGGCCGTGATTTCCACTTGGTTTGAACGTGGACGAATGCCGGTTACACGAGCATAAACACTCCATTTATCGGTTGTTCCGAACGCAAAATGCGTGCGTTCCATACCGGAAGCCGTCAAAATTTCAATACTCGGCTGAGTTTTTAGCATAACCTCGGTATTAAGCTCGGTTGCCGTCACTTCATAAGGCCCCGAAAGCGAGCCGTCCTTTTGCCTAAGTGCCAACACATTTTTAACACCCGACGAAAATTCCACCGGCTCGGACAGCGTGAGTTTTAAGCCGTCTTGTGCGATAATTTCGCCACCGCTACCCCAATGCGCCATATCGTGCGTGATAGCGATTAAATCGCCGTAT